>DATEPO010000123.1:0-5082 GCA_035273145.1 Nitrospiraceae bacterium | reverse complement strand
AAAGAGTTAGTCTCTGATTGCAAAGAGAAAGACAGACGTGAAGGAGTCGGCCGGCAACGAGGAGAGATGCACAGATCACGAGCAGAGCCTGTCGAGAGAAGCCGGAACGGTTACGAGGACAGCCGTGAGACAGACAAGCGGGCAGTCACGGAGCGACGAAAAGAGGCGCTCCAACCCCGAGTTAAGCGCCAGGATGCCCCTAAGAAAGCAGCTGGCGAGCATAGAACGGAATTAAGAGTGGAGGCGCACTACTATGCCTTCATCCGGTGCAAGGTAGACATGAGCGGAATGAAACGACTCTCCGGTTGAATGCGGGTCGGTTGAGAACAGAATGACGCCGGCCGCATCGAGGGAGGGCAATGAAAACGTGTGCGGGTCCGAACTAAAATTAACCGCTATCAGGACACGCTCGCTCACCTGTGTGCCGGTTTCACGCAAATACACCACGCAGCTCAAAGGGCCGCCGCTGATTTCTCGATAGGCTCCTAGCGCCAGAGCTGGAATGGTCTTTCGCAGCCAGATCAGTTTTCGGTAGAGCGAAAGCAGCGACGCTCGATCCTCCGCTTCACGCGCAACATTGACCTGTTCAAAATCCGGAGACACAGGGAGCCACGGTGTGCCGGTGGTAAATCCCGCGTGCGGCGATCGGTCCCACTGCATCGGCGTGCGGGCGGGATCGCGGCCCCGCAAAAATGGCCAGTACCGGCGCGTATACGGATCGCGCAGTTCACGATAGCGGAGCCGGACATCCCGCATGCCGACTTCTTCTCCATAATAAAGATACGGCGTGCCGCGCAGCGTAAGCAGCAGCAGCGCCGCAGCGCGCGCCCGCCGGGCCGCCGTCTCGGCATCGACGCCGCGACCGTAGCGGCTGTAATGGCGGCTGTTGTCGTGATTACTCAAGACCTGCGTCGGCCATCCGCCCGGGGGCACCGCGCGATCCCACTGCTGGATCAGGCGGCGAAATCGCTGCGGATCCCAAGGCGACTTCAACATGCGAAAGTCGAAGACCATATGCAGCTCATCCGTCCCCGTGCCGTAGAACGCAGCCGGGCCACCCGGGGTATCCGATGACGCTTCGCCGACCATGGCGGCGCCGGGATAGTCATTCGTCCATGTGCGAAGCAATCGAAGCACCGTGTGGGTGAACGGCTGGTCGCGATCATAGTGATGGATCTGCCGCAAGTACGACCGCAATGCGAAAAACCGCGTTGGGTTATTCGGCCAGTTACTATCCTTTCCGATCCAATTGATCGCATCCAAGCGAAAACCATCGACCCCCCGATCCAGCCAAAATCGGACCACCTCATGCATCGCCTGTTGCGCATCCGGATGATTCCAGTTCAAATCGGGCTGCTCTTTGAGAAAGGAATGCAGGTAGTACTGGCGCGTCGTTCGATCCCACTCCCACGCCGACCCGCCGAAAACCGCCGTCCAATTGCTCGGCCGTCCCCCGCGCGCACCGGGATCGGCCCAGAGGTACCAGCCTCTCTTGGGCGAATGCCGTGACGAGCGAGACTCTTGAAACCATGGATGCCGATCCGACGTATGATTCAGCACCAGATCCATAAGCACACGAATCCCGCGCCGGTGCGCTTCATTGACCAAGCGATCGAAATCGGCCAGCGTCCCGAAGCGTGGATCGATGGCGCAGTAATCCGCCACGTCGTAGCCGAAATCTTTCATCGGCGAGGGATAGATCGGAGAGAGCCAGATCGCATCGATGCCCAGCGAATGCGGCGTGCCGTCATTGAGATAGTCCAAACGGCTGATGATGCCGGGGATATCGCCGATGCCGTCGCCGTTCGAGTCCTGAAAACTCCATGGATAGATTTGATAGATGACGGCGTGCCGCCACCAGGAGACATTACCCGTCATGCCGTCGCTTGCACTTTCAGGGCGACCAATAGCCGTTTCAACAGCCGCGCGTTTCGGACGGCATTCCCCTTGGCATCGTTATTAAAATACACGAACACGTTGAGGCCATCGGCGAGATATCGTTTAATCAGGCGTGCTTCCTTCAGCAGCACCGCTTTGGAATAGTTTGATGCAAACATTTTGCTCCGCCCATGATAGCGAATGTAGGCAAAGTCCGTCGTCACGAGATCCTTGCGGCGATACTTCGCGCCATCGGCGATACACCAAGCTACGTGATACCGATTCAGTAATCGGTAAATCTCGTCGCAGAACCAGGACTCATGGCGAAACTCACAAACCAGTCTGAGCGCAGACGGACGCGCCTGTGCCGATGTGGCGACTTTTAAAAAGGTCTCGAGCCGGGGCGCATTGATTTTGAAGCTGGGCGGGAATTGCAGCAGGATCGGTCCCAGATGAGGTCCTAAGTTGACGGCGTTGTCGACAAATCGCTGCCACGGTTCTTCCGGATCCAACAGCCGTTTGATGTGGGTCAGGAAACGACTGGCCTTCACGGCAAAGATAAAATCCTCGGGGACTTGCTTCGTCCAATTCGTGAAGGTGGTCGGGAGAGGGAGGTGGTAGAAGGACGAATTAATCTCCGTCGTGCCGAACTCCTGTGCGTAGAAGCTCAGGTAGCCCCGGCTGGGAAGCGTGTCGGGATAGAACGGTCCCTTCCAACTGCGATAGACCCAGCCGGACGTGCCGATGTGTAGATGGGGCATAAGTCATGTGACGAGAACAAGCCGGAACGTAGAGGGAAGCAGATCGGGATGGACCGGACCGGACAGAGGCCTCGCCACGCGACCGCCCCATCCACACCAAAAGCAATGCGCCATTCCCGTTTCGACATCCCATGAAAAACATCGGCCGCTCGAGTTGGCGTCTGCAGTGGCTTTATGCCATGGACAGACGGCAATGTAAATCAGACTTTTACCCTCACGAAGACACATGGTCGCCAAACGCTGCTTGCTGCCGGAATCCAGTGCAACTGGTGGGAGCTCGAGAAGCCGAGGGCGGAGCGGTTCCGGCAACGGATCGCCAAGAGATTGCGCGAGCGGGTCCGTGAAGCCTTGCAGATTGGGCCGACGGCAGAGGAAGGCTGCGGCCAACCATCCGACTGAAATCCAACCGAAGATTCTCAACAATTCCATTGGGACACCCCCCGTAGGTAATGTTGGAGGTAGATTGTAGTCGGATTTTACGGAAAACGTAAGTAGGATAAGTATCTACGCAGTTACAACGTAGTGGCGGTGCGATTGATGAGCCGAATGAGCCCTCGCTCCACATCGTCTTGGACGTCCGCATAGCGCTGAGCGGTGCCGACATCCGACCAGTAGCCATGTAAGCTATACCCATAGACTGATTCGCCGTGTTCGATCTCATGCACATAGGCGTCGATGATGGATGACTCACCGTGCATTGGGACCGACCGAAGTAATCGCGGATGGACGATATGCACGCCGGCAAACATGCGCCCGACCACAGGACCCTGGGACACGCGCCCTCGCCCATTAATACGGACGATCCGTTGATCGGCATCCAATTCCAACACACCCCATCGAGCGACATTCGGATCCTCACGCACCACCATCGTGGCGAGCGGATTCTGTCGCTCGTGATACCGGCGGAGGGCCCCCACATCCAGTTCGCATAACGTATCGCTATTCATCACCAAAAACGGCTTGCCCTCAAAAAACTCTTCGGCCTGCTTCAGTCCCCCGCCGGTTCCTAAAATCCTCGGCTCCTTCGAATAGGAAATCCGCATATCCCATGTCGAGCCATCGCCCAGTTCTTTCTCAATCAAATGGCCGAGGTGATGGAGATTGACGATGACATCACGTATCCCGTGCCGTCGCAACAAGAGCAGATTCCAGACAATCAGCGGTACGCCGCCGACCGGCAGCAAGGGTTTGGGAATGGTGTTCGTGAGCGGGCGCAGGCGCGAGCCGAGCCCCGCGGCGAGAATTATGGCTTTCATGGAATGCTCGCGATGACGAAAGGCACGAGGCGCGGGGCAAGGGGTATGAGGGCAAATCCAGTTTGTAACCGCTCGCCTCTCGCCCCTTGCCTCTCCCCTGACGGCTTACTGGAGTTCCGGCACATAGGGAGCGAGATGGTCGCGGACGACGGACAGCTCGCGATACCTCGACAGGTTGCGCTTGACATAGCCGAGGACGCGCGGAATATCGGCAAGGAATTTCGGATTGTGCTTCACGCGATCGATATAGACAAAGCGACCGGCCGCTTTCAGATTGCGCTGGATGCTCATCAAATCGAACAGGCGTCGAAAGGCAAATCGATCGGCGAACCGGTGGTCCTGTGCCGCCATGCTCTCGATATAATAGACGATCAGGTCATCGATCAATTTTTCATCGAGTGTAATGTAGGCGTCTCGCAGCAATGAGGCGAGGTCATACATCGCCGGTCCCATTAAGGCGTCCTGAAAGTCGATGACACCCAACCGAGCGCCGGCCATCATGAGATTACGCGAGTGATAATCGCGATGCGTCAAGACCCGCGGCTGCTCAGCGAGCAATTCGGCAATCTTCTGAAATTCTTCGCGAATCGCTTTCTCATCCGAGGCGCGCATCGGCTTCCCCTGTCGAGCCACCACGCCATACTCCAAAAAATGGTCGAATTCCCACATGAGCAGCGGCACATCGAAGCGCCTGTCGAAGGCAAGGCAATCGGCATTGGGTAGAGTCGTGGCTTTCGTATGAATCCGCACGAGCACCTCGATCGCCTGACGATATAAGATCCGAATCGTTTGCAGCGGCGCATTCGTGCATGCATCGGCTAATGTGACATCGCCAAAATCTTCCAGATACAGCAGCCCCGCCGCGGCGTCGTAATGATAGAGGATCGGCACGGGGACATCGGCCTTCGCGAGATGATGCAGCACATTGATGAACGGCAATTCGGTGATGGTCATGTTTGCGCCGCTGACCGCCTCCTCCGACTGCTTGAACGTCTCCGGCGAGGCCAGTTGCATCAGAATCACCGACCGCGACCCGCCGTTCAGCGTGAGGCGGTAATACCGGCGATTCGAGGCATCCCCGGCTAGAGAACTGATGGCGGACAGATCGGCGTGGAAAGGAATTTTCGTGCGAACCGTCTCAGCAACGAGCGTCTGATCCGGTGGAGCAGGCACAGCGGGATTCATTA
>DATEPO010000122.1:0-15150 GCA_035273145.1 Nitrospiraceae bacterium | reverse complement strand
CAGCGAATGATCAGAGTACAGGCGCTGCTCATGGCCACATGCGGCTCCTCTTGATCGATGATTCACTGAGCATCAGAAAGTTTGTCGGCAAGATGCTGCAGGGAGCCGGGTATGACGTCGAGACGGCGGTCGATGGAGAAGAAGGATTGCGAAAGGCGTCCGCCGGAGGGTACCGCCTCATCATTACCGATTTGGAAATGCCCAAGTTGAACGGGTATGAGGTCATTCAAGCCTTGCGCGATCGGCCTCAAACAAAATCGACGCCGATCCTGGTCATGACCACTCGGGCGGGCGAAAAACATCGCCAAATGGCATTGAGCGTCGGCGCGTCCGGGTATATTGCGAAGCCGGTCGAAGAACGAACGTTAATCCTGGAAGTGGGCCGTTGGGCAGGACAGGCCGCTGGGGCGAAGACACAATAAGCGGTGTCGTAAAGAAGGGAGCCGAGAGTGAGCCTTCGAGGGCGTGAACGAACAGTGGTACCTGTCGCTCAGGTGATGGAGTTTTTGATGCTGGCATGCGGACAGACTCTCTTTGCGGTGCAAGCAGATGTGGTCCGCAGTGTCCTCCGTCCGGAGGAAGGGGATGCCGCGGACATACTGTCGACATTTGGTATTGCCACGCCGCCGGTGCATTTATCGGAGCGCTTCGGACTGACAGGTTCCTATCTTTCTCAGGAATCGAGAATAGTGGTGTGCGGGATGCAAGAGGCACACGTCGCCTTCCGCGTCGATGGCGTGCTCGGATTGCACGACATCGACGCATCGAAGATCAAGTCGCTGCTGCCGCATTTTACGGGGCCAGAGCGTCGCTGGATCGCAGGCATGTTCTCGTTTCAGCAGACTATTGCGCTGGTTCTTCATACCCGCTGGCTGCTGAGTGACGATCGTAGCAGCCGCGCCTTGTCTTCACCGATCCCTGAACCGATAGTTTACGGACACCGGCCTGAAACCGTTTCGTCGACCGTCATGGATGTGGCGGCTGCTCAGCGCGGTAGTATGGATTGGAATGTAATCGAATTTGAGGAAGTGACCGATGCCGACGACACTCCCTGGGCTCAGATCTAGGAAAGCCGCACAAGGCGTTACCAAGGCCAAGTCGGTCATGCTGCTCGTCTTCTCGGTGGGGGGACGTCGGATGGCTGTGCGCGCCAGCGATGTGGGCGGGATTTGGCCGTGGGCTGACATCGTGTCGATTCCCAGCGGGACCCCGCATATCAGTGCTGTACTCAAGCGCGGAGAAGACATTCTCCCGGTGTTTGATTTGGCGGGCCGATTAAACGTGCAGGTCAAGGGTGTCCCGCTCTTGTGTTTAATCGCGAAGCGAAAGGACGGTCTGATGGCCCTGTGTATTGATGGCGACATTCCAACGCTGCAATCGGTCAGCGAGGCAAGCCTCCGTCCCGTCGCCTGGAAGGATTCGGATGTGATTGGAACGTGTTGGATCGAAGCCGAAGAGTTGCCGGTGTATTCATTGGCCCATTTAGGGCTCAATGCGAGATCTCTCGACGAAGAGAGCGGAGGTTCCCATGCCAAAAGTTCTCGTAGCTGACGACAGTATTACGGTTCGGAAAGTAGCTGAGCGGCTTCTTACGGAAGCCGGGATGGAAGTGGCGCTCGCCGCCAGTGGGGAAGAGGCCATGGCCTACCTCTCCACGGAACATCCGGACTTCATCATTTCCGACGTCATTATGCCGGATAAAAGCGGCTATGATGTCTGCCGGTTTGTGCGATCACAAGCCACCCTGGCCGATACGCCGGTCTTATTGATTTCCGGCATCGTGAACGATGAAGTGAGCCGGCAGGCCGAATCGTGCCGGGCCAACGGCGTGCTGAAAAAGCCGTTTCAGGGTGCGTCTCTGCAGGATCGCGTTCGAGACATGCTTGCGAAACAAATCGAGAAGGAGGCGCCGATCGTCACCTCCTCTTCGGCAACTGTCCCTTCGGATGGTGACGCATCGGTGCCTGACATAGCGCCGGCTCCACCGGACGACCCTTCAGTAACTATGTCGGGGCCGAAAGCCTACCGCATCACAGAGGAACAGTTGCAGTCCTTCCGCCAGTCGTCCGCTCGAATTAAAGAACTGGAAAGCCTGGTAGAGGAAGAAAAAGCCAGGTCGGCTCAGATGAGCGAGCAAGTGGAGCAAGCCGCCCAAAGACACGATCGAATCGGAGAGATGGAAGCGTCCCTCGCTGAGTATCAGCGCAAGATCGAAGAGCTGTCGGCTCACGGCGAACGGCTCAGCGGAGTCGAGAGACGAAATCTTGAGCTGGAATCCTTGGTGGCGGAATTGCGGACTGCTTCAATGGCCGTTCAAGCGCCCGCGGCGCCGAGTGAAAATCATGTCACGATGGAGGCATTACAGGGGTTGCTGTCCGATCAGCAGCAACGACTGGCGGAGTTGGCACGCGAAGTGATGATGCATGGGGAGTCGGGCGAGCGATTCAAGACGATCGAACGAGCGTTGGCTGAAGAGCAAACGCGCACGTCCAATTTGGCTACGCGATGTACGGATCTTGAGCAAGAACTCGTACGCGCCAATGGGCGCGTGGAAGAATGCACGAACCTGCTGGAGAAAATCAGCCGCCTGGCCGGCAGGCCGGATGATGAGCGTAATCGATGACCGTGATTCCTCAATGTTCGTGAGCGATCACTGCTCTTTTTATGTCCAGTACTGCCCATGAAGATACGTTTCTCGATGAAGTGTTGGGTCTCTTTGTATTGGAAGCGCAAGAATGGATTAACCAAAGCAACACGGCCCTCCTGGAATTAGAACACCACCCCGTTTCGGACCGAAAACACAAACTGTATGAGACCATTGTGTGCGGGATCACTAATCTGGGTGGTTCGGCCGCTACCGTGGAGTTGCGCGATCTCGAAAAACTGGCGTTCGGCTTGCTTCCCCTGTTGCAGACGATGCAGTCATTGAATGGAAGGACCACCGCCGTGCAACTCAGCGCATTGAGAGAGGGGTTTAACGGCATTATTGCGGCGGTGCTGACTCTGGGCGACACGAAGATCGGACTCGTGCCGAACTTGGACCAGATTCTGAAACGGGTGACCGAGGTTGCCGCACAGTCTGCCGTGGAAGCCCAGCAAGCCTTTGCGCCACCAGCCGAATCCTCCACACCGATGTCGGCTTTGCCGCCTTCAACCACTGTCATGGATCGACTTGCTGAATTTCAGCGCCACCCGGGGACATCCGACCTCTCGCATATGGCTGAAGCGATTGTCCGAAGGGCTAAACGTGATTATGGAGAAAGAGGGTGGCGATTGGTCGATGCCACGGTGGTGAATCAAATCGTGCAAGAACTCGACCGGTCAGATGAGCAATTTATAAGCGAGGTTCGCAAGCGGGTGCCCATGATAGCGGGAATCTTTGCCGATTGCACATCGTCTCATCCCGATATGCTGCGTCCCAACGGACCGATGGAAACGCTTCTGCAAGAAGTGCAGGGGTTGCATGACGCGGCACGGACCTGTGAGGCAAAACCCGTTATGCAGTTCTTTCATGGCTTGCACAGCTTTCTCGCGATTGTGTCTCAGCGAACGATAGACATTCCTCTGCCAAAATTGGAAGCAGTAGCAGCTCGAATGAAACGGATAGTCCCGATCGCCGAGCAATGGGTTGAAATCGGAAAAAAAGAGCGGGCTGCTGTCCAACAGCTTGCCACTCATGACTAGGACGCCCGGAAGAGAACCCTCTCGTATGTGACGCGAATGTTTTCTGCGCCGCAAGGGCCGCCGCTTCTCATTCTATCTCCTTTACAACTAAAAATTTAAGCCATTGGCTACTCGAAGTGAAAGTCCTATTGGCCTTCATTTCATTCACAAACGCTATCCACGCCTCTTCACAAATTTGTCGAGATAGACTGATTACCGTGGCAATTGGCGACTCGCTCAGTAGAGATAAAAAGGCGCTCCCTATGATCAACGATCTCTTGCCGGTGTTGGAAACCGACCCATTTCTATGTCAACATGAGACCCCTTCATGGCAGCTGAGGGGACAGATTGCGGTGCACTTCTCATAGGAGAGAGGAAGATCAAAAGTGGAAAGTAAGATCATTTCGCGAATATCTTACGCTAGCCCGATGATGTCCATTGCAGTTGTGTGTCTGCTCTCCGCCTGCTCCTCGGTGATCCCGAGCCGGTACGTTGACCAAGCCGAACCTGGTGTCACGCTCACAGCCCTCGCCTCAAATCCGGATAATTACAGGGAGAAAATCGTGATCCTAGGCGGCGTGATCGTCGAGGAAAAACAGGTTGGTGAGCATGTCTTTCTTCGACTGAAGAATAGACCGTTGGATAAAGATTATCAGCCGCATCGTCCGCTGTCTCTTGATGGCCCGGAAGCCGGATATTATTGGGTGAGAATTGGCCGGGATGATCTTCCGGAACAGTCTCATCAATGGGCTCGAGTAACGGTTGTAGGCCAGGTCTCGGACAAGCGGCTTAAGGCGGCAGGTTCATCAGGTGCAATCGAACCGGTCCTGGAAGCTCTCTACTTACGCGGATGGGGAGACACCATGGATAACGGCGCCTCGACCGTCAGAGCCGATCGCAATCGTATAATTACTGTGCCGAAAGGAGCGAGAGGCGAATTTAGCCAGTAGTAGGTCCATGATTAGCGTTGTTTCCGTCGTTGCGAGTAGGGCTTCGATGGAATCTCATCACGTACTGCTCTATCTAACGTAAAATCTACAGGCGCTCCTTCCGGCTTCGGCCCTCATTGCGGATGTCTCACTCACGCGATTTTCAGTCCTCACCTTCTGCACACTTCCCCGGACGGCGACCACGGTCCTTCTATCCATCAATCAGAAACCCCCGGCCTTGGATTCCTTCGGGGCAGCTTCGCTCTGCCGGCGAATCGATGAGCAAGTAGAGGATTGGCCCGGGCAGTGCGATTCGTCCTTCCAAGCGTTCCTTTCTTTTGAGAGAGAAGCGAGCAGTTCCAGCAGCAAGCGACTTTCGATGTAAGAAAGTAATCCCTCTTGGGTGACCCTCATGCCGATAGCATATTCTGCTTATCAGCGCAGTACTTGAGACGTGCGCATTCTCCTAATCGACGAGGATCCGCTGCTTCTTGAAGCGCTGCCGCCCGCGTTGTCGCCTCGGCTTCCTCTCAGTAATATCACGACCGCGTTGGGCCCGCAGGACGGGTTGCACCACCTTGAGCAGGAGCGCTTCGACGTAGTCATCACGGACTTGTTGATGTCGGGGATGCCGAGGGATGAACTGACCTCCCGCATTAAGACTCTTACGCAACGTGCTCCCGTGATTCTCATCACCGGTGTTCCGGAGATCCCCGGCGAAGTGCTTCCGGCCTATCTCTTTGCCGTCGCGCAAGCCTTTGACATCGCTGCCTTAGTCCAGACGAGAGTAGCCGCGGCGGATTCTCCGGAATCGGCAACATGATTCACCGATCCTCATTGGGAAGAGTGCTGGATTGAGGCCATCGATATCATCTTAAACACTTCGAGCTGAAACGCACCACCGGTGAACTAACCGTTCCCCACCTTGCGTCTGCGACAGCAATTAGATCTCACTACAGGTCTACGACTCGACCTCTAATTGGAATGGGAAGGCGCTGTCACGATAATGGTCCCTGGCACCGCGCCTTGTATCGATATCTCACCTTGCGGAGCGCCACCTCGGTCGGTCGGAAGCGGTTGCACCCAGTACCCATAGATTCCCGGCCTTGAGAGACACAGACTCACGGACGCATTCGGCGGGACGGGGGCGGATTCTTCATTTCCCCAGAAATAAGAAAACCCTCGTCGACAGGACAGGGCGTTCCAGCGATCGTCGGCGAAGTACATCCAGACCTGCACCGGTCCGGGATTCCGGAATAGGATCTCATCGCCGGATTCGACCATAATGTCCTTAGGGAAGATGCCTTGATCTGAGATTCTTACGACATGAGCTTGGCCGGTCCGGCTGCTGTCCGGCAGTCCGACGCATCCTATGGGTACGGCCATCACGATCGCCATGATCATGATCGATATTAGGCGAAGGAACGGCATGCTGTTTACATGTGCAAGTTCGGAGCCCCGTTAACCTTTGAATTAGCAGCGAGCAGGCGAAAAATCACGAGTGCGACTCCATAGGCGATCACAATGTCCGGCTGCATAGGTTCGGAGGAGGCCCATCGCCATAGCTTGGTCCTGCACCAGTGGGCCGGATGAGGACGGAATATCGAGATTGTGTCCGATAGGCATGAAATTCCGACATCTGTATGGTGATCGATGTGTGCATTGACGGGCATAGGCAGAGGTTGCCCGCTTGTCCAAAAGGCATGATGACTATTGGGGTGCCGATGCATAAAGGGAACATGATGCGCGGCCATCGACCACCTATCCCAAACCCGCAGCCGGACCCCGGTCCATTGCCTGATCCTGCTCCCATCCCATCACCGGAACCGACTCCCATTCCTGAACCTCTTCCGCCGCCATTTGCGTATGAGACGAGGGAGAAAATTGTTCCGGCTGGCCCTGATGTTGAGTCGGGTGAGATCGGGCAAGAGTACTGGTTTCATTGCGCGACGAAACAGGACGGTGCGGGATGGCTCACTCCTGCTCGCTTCAGCATAAAGTCAAGGGCGCACCAATGTATCCTCACAGGCGGAGTTCGACTCGGCCTCGTCCTTGTCATCGCATCGATCATGTTCGCTGCCTGCCAACCTCGTAAGCCGACGCCTTTGGTGTCACGGGGATATTCTGTCAACATCCCGGCATCTTCACTAATGCTGATTGAATATCATAGCGCGGTGAAACTGGTGCTTTTCGAAGATGCTATCGCCATACAGATTGCAAGGGTGGGACAATCCGTCGGGTAAGACGGCGTGAAGGAGGCTACAATGGAGATTCGAGAAGTCATGACGACCAGTCCCCGGTGGTGCCTGCCATCGGATTCGGCCTCGAAGGCGGCCCGTATTATGAAAGACATCGATGCAGGGCTCATCCCGGTCGTCGAGAATGCGGAAAGCCGACGGTTGGTCGGCGTGGTCACGGACCGGGATTTATGCCTGGAAGTGATTGCGGAAAGCCGCAATCCGGACACGGTCCCCATCAAAGACGCAATGACCCGTACGTTGATTTGCTGTCTGCCTGAAGACGAGATGCAGAAGGCCCTCGACTTGATGCGTGAGAACCAAGTGCGTCGCATTCCGGTCGTGGATCAACAGGGGACTCTTCAGGGCATCGTGTCCATGGCCGATTTCCTTCATCGAGCAGATGTGCCGTCGAAGGAGACGCATGAAACTCTGAAGAAGGTCAGTGAGCCGTCCGATATCTCAAGCCAGCCGCGCGCGCAGCAAAGCAAAGTCGCGATGTATTGAGAGCCGGCAGTGTGAAGCACCACCTCGATGGATGAGGACAGTCCAATCCGATCATCCGCTCAGGCAGAAGCAGGAGTGACGCCGGCTTTTCGGCTCATTCCGTTCACTCCTCCGCTCACCATTGATCCACACTGGGCCCTCGTCGAAGAAGGCTTCTCGCTGGCGCGGGAGCATGAGATCGAGTCGATCTGTACGGTCGCGAATGGCTACGTAGGGACGCGAGGGTCTCTCGCTGAAGGCACCAGCCTGTCATCTCCGGCTACGTTTCTTGCCGGTGTCTTCGAGGCCGGTGATGAACCGGCGGCTTCCCTTGCCCTCGTCGCGCTGCCGGATTGGACGCAGTTCCGAGTGGTCGTGGACCGAGTTCCACTCTCGCTGGAAACCGGAGACATTCTAGAGCATCGACGAATCCTCGATCTTCAGCATGGTTTGCTTTATCGAACATGGCGGCACCGAGATCGTACAGGCCGCGTGACCTATCTACAGTTTGTCCGCATGGTCTCCCTTCACGATCGACATCTTCTCCTGCAATCCATCATGATTAGCCCTGAGAACTACGGCGGGGTGCTGGCGATCGAGTCTTCGACTGAAGTGCAAGACGAACGGATGCCGCGAATACAATGGCTTCCGAAGCTGGAGGGCGAGAGGGCCGTCATTGTGGGGACGACGACAAGGGGAGTCACAATGGCCATGGTCGATCATAGCGAGGTTCGGAGCGAGGAGGGACGCTCGGTAGAACGAGTGAGCGAGGTCCAGGCCGATGGACTGATCGAACGCTGGGCCTGTTCAGCACACACGAGTGAGGTCTTCCGATTCACTCGACTGGTCGCCGTCTACTCATCACGCGACACGAAGGATCCGGCGGGCGCAGCGAGTGAGCATCTACGCCGGGCGCAGGAGGCGGGGTTGGACGTGCACATTGAGGACCATGCACGCGCATGGGAGGAACGTTGGCGCGCCACTGGACTGGAAGTCATTGGCGATGAGACGGCTCAGCGTGCCCTGCGCGTGGCTGCCTATCATCTCATCAGCGCCGTGAATCCGAACGATGAATACAGTTCAATCGGGGCGCGAGGTCTGACGGGTCCTGTCTACAAGGGACATGTGTTTTGGGATACGGAAATCTATCTGCTCCCGTTCTACACGTTCACAGATCCGCCGGCGGCTCGAGCGCTCTTGATGTACCGCTTTCATACCCTTCCGGCTGCGCGAGAGAAGGCCCGGCGGCTCGGATATCGGGGCGCGCTGTATGCCTGGGAGTCTGCAGACACCGGTGAAGACGTCACACCTGATTCCGCAGTCGCGCCGGACGGCCGGGTCGTTCAGATTTTGACCGGCACGCAGGAGCATCACATCAGCGCCGATATTGCCTATGCGGTGTGGCAGTACTGGCAGGCGACAGCCGACGAGGATTTTTTCGTGGCGGCTGGCCTGGACATCCTTATCGAAACGGCCCGATTTTGGGCGACTCGCGGCCGTCTGGAGCCGGATGGACGCTATCATATTCGAGCCGTCATCGGCCCGGATGAATACCATGAAACCGTGGATGACAACGCCTATACCAACGTGATGGCGCAGTGGAATTTGGAACGAGCTGCGGATGCGATGGAATGGCTCCGCATCAACCGCGCTGATGCCTGGCGCGCCATCAGCGATCGCCTGCATATTAAACCCGATGAGCCGACGTCGTGGCGCCGACTGGCCGAGGTGATGACCACAGGATTCGACCCACGGAGCAATCTGTTCGAGCAATTTGCCGGGTTCTTTCAGTTGGAGGATCTCGACCTTGAGGCGTACCGTGCTCGGACTCTGCCCATCGATATCGTGCTGGGACACGAGCGGACGCAGAAGTCGAAAGTCATTAAGCAGGCCGATGTCGTCGCCCTCAGTGCCCTCTTGTGGGATCGGTTTCCCTATGTGGTACACGAGGCGAACTTTCGCTATTACGAACCGCGGACGGCCCATGGCAGCTCATTGAGCCCGGCCTTTCATGCCTTGGTCGCCGCACGGCTGGGCGATATCAGGCTGGCCGCGCAGTACTTCCAGCAGGCCGCCGAAGTCGATCTGGCCACTCACATGGGCAATGCGGCGGGAGGCATGCACATGGCCACCCTCGGCGGTCTGTGGCAAGCCGCCGTCTTCGGCATCGCGGGTATCAGGCTTCGGGACGACGGCTTGGTTATCGACCCGCATCTCCCATTGACTTGGAAGCAGTGGTCATTCGGTCTTCAATGGAGAGGTCGGAAAGTAACGATCGCGCTCAGCCGAGAGCCCGGATCCGTGATCGTCGATCTGCAGACCGGTGGGCCGATGACGATCGAGTTGGGTGAGGGGGCTGAAAAGACAGTCACGCAGATGGAGCCGAGGTGTCGCTATATCGCTCACTGGACGGGATCACGCTGGGACGAGTGGCAAGTGAAGCTTCAATTATAGAAGGTGAATGATGGGTCAACACCCGTCAGTGAAGCCAGAGTCTCACCCGTCCGGTGGCGCGCCCGCCGAGCGGTCATCGACAATTATGGTGCCGCTGGATGGATCCGCTCAGGCGGTCGAGGCTCTGCCGGTCGCCCAAGGCCTCGCCAAGCTGTTCGCCGCGACCATCCATGTCGTGCATATCGCTCCACGCCGCATTCCGAACGAAGAAATATGCGACACACTCAAGTTGACGCAAGCGCAGCTCTCGAGCGTCATTTTCAATCAACCGACCGGCTCTCCGGCGTCCGCGATCGTTCACGAGGCGAAACAGTGGAAGAGTCGCCTGATCGTCATGTGTCCTCATACCGGTGAGGAGAAGCCTGTCGGTGGTTTTGGGAGCATTGCGCAGGAGATCTTGCCGAACACGCCATGCCCGATCATCCTTGTTCCGCCCGGACGTGGTCAACGTCCCTGGTCGCTTCGACACGTGTTGCTGCCGCATGACAGCACGCCGACCAGCGCAATCGCCATCAGTCCCGTGGCTGATTTTGCCCGACACGCGAGGGCTGGTGTGACGGTCCTCCATGTGGCGAGTGTTGCCACTGCTCCAGTAGAGGAACCGGGAACCTTTCCGGCGCCGCGTTATATGGACCAACCTCATCATGAATGGCCGGCCTGGGAGCGGGAGTTTCTTGACCGGGCCCGCGCCATGGGGAAGCCCTCTCCTGAGTTCACCTTACACACGGTCTTTTGTACCGAGGGCATCGGCGAGGCGATTGTGCGGTTCGCCTCTCAGCATGAGCCGGATCTTATCGCCCTTGCATGGCGCCTCAATCTCGAACCACAGCGGGCTTTGACCATGCGGAGCATCATTCGACACGCGCCCTGTCCAGTCATGATTTATCCGGTCCGTGGAATGAACGCATGAGCGTGCGCGACAACACGGCGGTCGAGGCCGTCGTCTTTGACTTAGACGGCGTGATTATCGATTCAGAACAGATCTGGAATCGAGTGCGTGAATCGTTGGTGCGTGAGCGCGGTGGGCGATGGCACAGCCATGCGCACCGAGATATGATGGGGATGAGCGCCCCTGAATGGTCTCGGTATATGCATGATGTCCTCGGGCTCTCGGATTCGCCACAGGACATCTCGACAGAGGTGGTCCGCCGCATGGAAGAGATGTACCGCCACGAATTGCCACTGATGAAAGGCGCCGTACAAGCGGTGGATCGGCTGACCGGCTGTTGGCCGCTCGCGGTCGCCTCCTCATCAAACCGACAGCTCATCGACCTGATCTTGGAGATCGCCGGACTGGCACGTCGGTTTGCCGCCACCGTTTCTTCTGAGGAAGTCCCGCGGGGAAAGCCCGCTCCCGATGTCTACCTCGAAGCTGCGCGCCGGCTTCACATGGATTCGGCATACTGTGTAGCGATCGAGGATTCGCAGAACGGTTTCCTTTCCGCGAGGGCCGCCGGTATGCGGGTGATCGCCATCCCCAATAGACATTATCCACCGGATAGGAATGCGTTGGCAGTCGTCTCCACTGTCCTCGACTCGCTCGACGAGCTCACGTTGGAAGTGGTGAAGCGAGGCTGATCGAATCTTCAGGGGTTCTCTGATGAAGAGCACGCGGGTGAAAAAATGCCATCTCCTGCTACTCCCAGGGGCTGATAGTCGTACCGCCCGGTACATCAGATCAGAGGTATCATTCAGCGGCCTAGCAGTGGAAGGCCCTCGGACAGCATGGAGGTTTTTATGGCTGGTGAATCAACAGCGACCGTTCCTAAAGACACAGCGGTCTGGCCGAGTCTGCCTTTGGAGGCATGGCGAGAGACCTACGCGACACTTCACATGTGGGCGCAGATCGTTGGGAAGATCCGATTGGCGCTTGCGCCGATGATGTGCCACTGGTGGGAAGTGACCTTGTATGTCACGCCTCGCGGGCTGACGACCTCGCCGATCCCATACGGCACGCGGATCTTTCAGATCGACTTCGACTTTCTCGACCATAAGCTTGTGATTCAGACTGCTGAGGGAGAGACTCGCTCACTGGCACTCGCGCCGCGGTCCGTGGCCGACTTTTATCACGAGACGATGGCGGCCCTGCGGTTGCTCGGCATCGAAGTGAACATTTGGACCACTCCGGTTGAAGTGGAAGATCGGACTCCGTTTGAACAAGATCATCACCATGCGGCCTACGATCCCGAATATGCGCAGCGGTGCTGGCGGATTCTGTTGCAGGCCGATCGCGTGTTGACGGACTTTCGCTCCCGGTTCACCGGCAAAGTCAGTCCGGTGCATTTCTTCTGGGGCGCGTTTGATTTGGCCGTCACTCGCTTTTCCGGACGTCCGGCGCCCACACATTCGGGCGCGCCCAATCTCGCCAGATTTGTCGCCCGCGAAGCCTACTCTCATGAAGTGAGCAGTTGCGGCTTTTGGCCCGGCGCCGGCCTCGGCATGCCGGCCTTTTATGCCTATGCCTATCCGGAGCCCCAAGGGTTCAAAGACGCGCCCGTTGAGCCGGAGGGCGCCTTTTACCATGCCCAGCTGCGAGAGTTTCTTTTACCATATGATGTAGTGCGAACCGCCACATCGCCGGACGCCGCTCTCATGGCGTTTGCACAAAGCACCTATGAAGCGGCAGCGGCCTTGGGAAAATGGGATCGACCGGCGTTGGAACGCCCGGCAGAGAACACGTGGCAATCGCGGCACAATTGGTATCGCTGACGATTCATGTGAAAGGCTAATGAAGGATGGTGAAGAGACTTGGTGCGCCGAAAGCGGATGAGCAGGTATTGTCCCGTTGCGTCCTCCATTGGAAGCCGGAGGGCGCGATCGCAGCATGGTCCAAACCGGAATCTTCCGGCTCATGCACACGCTGCGACCATTATCCACCGAAGCGAAGGCGGCTTTGGCCCCTCGTCTTACGTCTTCACTTCCTGGTGGACCGGACGAGCAATTCTCCCCATTCGTCCGTTCTGGTAATCCAAAAACGCTTGCCGAATTTCGGCTTCGGTGTTCATCACAAAGGGTCCGTAACCCACGATGGGTTCATTGAGCGGTTGTCCATTGAGGAATAGGAGCCGTGTCGCATCCAGCGCTTCGAAGGCGACCTGATCGCCCTCGCGCTCTAACACGGCCAATTCCGCTTCACCCACCTGCTCACCCCCCGGCAGGCGGAGCCGCCCTTTCAACACGAACAGCGCCATGGTGTAGCCGCTAGGCACACGGAAGTCCGCGCGGCGCTCCGCATTCAACTGTACATCCCACACATGGATGGGACTGAATGTCTGCGCGGGTCCCATGGTGCTCTCATAGTTCCCGGCGATCACCCGAACCGTACCGGCATCATGAGGAAGCGACACGGTCGGAATACGTGCTTCTGTCAGGCCCTGATACCGTGCCGGCACCATCTTGTCTTTCTTCGGCAAATTGACCCAGAGCTGGATCATCTCGAATGGACCGCCGTGCGCCCCAAACTCGGCACTGTGAAATTCTTCGTGTACGATGCCGGACGCTGCCGTCATCCATTGCACATCGCCGGGCCGGATGATCCCGCCTCCGCCCGATGAGTCGCGATGTTCGACCTCGCCATGGTACACGATCGTGACGGTTTCGAAGCCGCGATGGGGATGCTCGCCCACTCCCAGCCGCTTCGTCGTGGGCGGAAAGCTTCTCGGTCCTGCATAGTCCAAGAGGAGAAAAGGAGACAGTTCTGCGGCGCGGTCGTTGTAGGAGAAAATACTCCGCACGGGAAAACCGTCCCCAACCCAGTGCTGCTCATGACTGCGTTGCATGAAAGATAGTTTCTTCATCTGTCAGCCCTCTCTGCGCTCTCCGGCGTGAACGAGCGCCCCGGTCACACCATAGCGCGCCGGGCATGAACCATTTCTTGGATGCCTCTCGTAAGCCACGAGAGATAGTTCTCGATAGAGCAAAGTCAAGGTCGTTTGAATGAGTCGTTTAAGGCTCGCATCAGAGAAACACCGACTGGAAGAGTCACAGAGCGCAGGATAGGCTCAGCGATACGTCATCTAAAGGCCCAAGGACAGAGGACGACTGACGCGCGTGTAGAAAGAGCCCTCATGTCGAAACAATGCTCCCATCTGAATCAAATCCACGCGGTGACGCTGCTCATGGAGGCCTAGCAGGCCGGACAAATTTGCCGGCCGCGTCCGCTGTGCTCCAGAATGGCATTAGCATGAAAAAGTGTGATCGGTCGAAATGGCTTGTGGAGAAACAGACTGCGCGGCAGAGACGAGGGATGAGAGCGCGTGGTGCGTTGCCTAATTCGCTGACAGCGTCTGTGCAGCGAGCGTGCAAGAATGTGACAGAAGGGAGGGAGGGGCGATGATCTACCAACGATACGATGGTGATGTAGCCGGCTACGGAGCGGTGTGCTTGCTCACCGTGCTCGCAATGATAGGAGGCCACTACGCGATCGTCATGGGAGCACCTTCGCAGGAAGCCGTCATTGAAGGAGGTGGGGCAGAGAGCCCACCTGGCGGCGGCCGTCCCGATGCGCAAAGGCCTCAATTAGGAACGGGCAATCGCGGCACCGGCCAACGGGGAAGCGCCGGCGCAAGCAGCGTGGACCCCAGCAAGGTCCGCTCGAAAGCCGGGCCAGGCCGCGTGATTGGGCAGGTTCTAATCATTGATGGAGATTCGTACGTTATTCGCGACAAGCAGGGGCAGGAGCTCACGTTTCGTATTGACCGCAGCACAGCCGTGGAGGGCTTGATTAACATGGGCGCCAAGGTCGCGGCCGATGTAGAAGCCGACGGTCGAGTCAGCCGGCTCGAACTTGTCCAGTAGCGGGCCCCTTCATCTCACCGCTCTCTTGCCGAGGCGAGTGCACGAGATGAAGGGCATTTCATCGGCACGTTGCCGTAGTGGCTTAGTTGTACAATGTGGCTTCGTTTGATCCCTGTTTCACATTCATTCCGGTCGTTGTTATAATGCCGCCGTCCATGGACCACTCTCTTCGACACTCGTAAAAATAGATCGTCTGAATCGCTGCGCCAAGCCCCGCATTGCCGACATGCCGAAAATCATTACCGCTCGCCGCCTGGAAGGTGAGTCCGAACAAGCACGCGAATATGTCAGGACTCATATCGTACTGCCATCCAGTGTCTTAGGGCTTGTCTTTATGGTCGCCGGTATGGCGGCGCTGGTCTATCAATTTGTGTACATCTCTTACGAGTGGCGAACGTTTGTGGAAAGCGTCGGCCTCCTGCTCATCGGAATGCTCTTTGGCTGGGCACAGACGCGCTATCATCAGTATCTTCTGCATGTATTTCCCGGGAATCTAGCCGGCCGCTTACGGCTCTTTACACAAAACCGCGCCAAACGTCCTCGAAAGGAAATCAAGATTGCTCCCATCGAGCATCCGAGACGAA
>DATEPO010000121.1:0-2459 GCA_035273145.1 Nitrospiraceae bacterium | reverse complement strand
GGGACACTAGAGCGGCAGATTCCCATGACGGAAATTCAGGTTGTGTCGGATGACCTGGTCCAGTTCAAAGGAGCCGCCGCGGATCTAGATAAATTTCCTCTCCTCAAGCGTGACGAGTATGTCACGACACATGAAGTCGAGATCGCGCATCTTGAGGATCATTTGCACGTGCAATGCGGCGAGGTGTTGGTGCCGCTTCCGGAGCTTGAGAAAAACGTCAAGCGGCGGACCTTTTTCACCAACTTTACCCATGCGATCGGCATTCTTATCTCACTTCCGCTCGTCTTTCCTGTGCTCAAGTATCTGATGAAGCCGATGTACGCTCCGTTCGACAACCATTGGCTCAAAATCGGCAGTGTCAATAAGATCAAAGCGGAGGATGTCGGCGTCCAATTTAAGTACAAGAAGAAGGTCAAGGAAGCTTTCATGCCGGAGGCTGAGGTCGATAAGAATGTCTGGGTGCTCCATGCGACTCCCAAGGTCTTAGATGCGGTCTACAAGGGCAAGGATATGGAGTTTCACGATCCAAACGGCCGCGTGATCTGGACCAATAAAAAAGAGATTCCCTATGTCGCCTTCTCAGGAAAATGTCCTCACTTGGGTTGTGGCTATAAGTGGAGGACCCACAAGGTGCTGGGGCAGGTGTTTCTCTGTCCCTGTCATCTAAGTATCTATGATGCTTCCGGTAAAGTACTGGATGGGCCGGCACCGCGCCCGCTCGATCCACTGCCTATTCGTATCGCAGCGAGCGGAGAAGTCGAAATTATCGACATGGAATTTAAAGCGGGCACGAAAGCCCAGGTTCGGATCGTCTAGAAAGTGATGAGCGCGGAATACCCGAAATGAAGAAGGCAGGACAATTGATCGGTTCCTCATTCGGCAGGCATTTATCGTGGCTTTCGACGATCCGATCGTTCATCACTCAATGTTCATCGTTCACCGTGCTCATCGTTCACCGTTGGTTTTAGGATGGGGTCTTGATGGAAGTGGATCGATCGATCACAGCTCCGCCGAGCGCCGTGGAAAAGGTTGTCGCGTTCGTCGATGAGCGCGTGGGCTTGAAAAACATTCAGGCCAAGATGCTGAACGAGCCTGTGCCGGGGGGCTCGCGCTGGGCCTATGTGTTCGGGTCGGTGCTGCTGTTCATCTTTATCATGCAGGCCGTGACCGGCATCCTCTTGATGTTCTACTACGTACCCAGCGCCGATCATGCGTATGCGAGCACGCAATACATCATTCATGAAGTGGACTACGGATGGTTTCTCTTGAGTTACCACTTCTGGGGATCGTCGGCTATGGTTGTCATGGTTTTTGCGCATATGTCGCAGGTTTTCCTATGGGGCGCCTATAAGAAGCCGCGCGAGATGGTCTGGCTGGTGGGGCTTGCGCTCTTCGGCATCGTGATGGGGTTTGGCTTTACAGGGTATCTTCTGCCCTGGGATCAGCGAGCATTCTGGGCGACCACTGTCGGCGTCGAGATCATGGATAAGACGCCGGTGATCGGGGATTTTCTGGCTCGGTTTCTGAAGGGGGGACCGACGCCAGGGCAGATGACCCTGAGCCGCTTCTTCGTGATCCATGTCATGGTTCTGCCGGCCACTCTCATGGCATTGGCCGGGCTGCATATCTTCTTATTTCGAAAGGCCGGCCCTGCCGGACCGTTTCGAGGCACTAATGATGAACTGAAGGCGAAGACGGATTATTTCTTTCCACGCCAGATCTGGAAAGATATTGTGGCCATGGGTGCGGTCTTCGTGACCATCTGCAGTTTGGCGTTTATCGAACCTGTCGTGCTTTTAGGCGAAGCGGAACCGGACCCCGGTGAATATCATCCGGAGCCGGAATGGTACTTCCTTTTTCTCTTTCAATTATTGAGGTTGAGAATATTCTCCGGCGAGTTCGGCCAGTTCCTGGGCGCCATGGCTCTGCCGGGAGCGTTCATGCTGCTCTTGGCGGCGTTGCCATTTATCGATCGTAGTCCTGAACGAAATATTTTTAGACGGCCTGTTGCCTTAGTAGGATGGATCGTCGTGATGATCAGTATTCTTCTCTTTACGGTGTCCGCCATCATTAATCGCGAGTTCCTGGAATAATTTGGATTCATAATGTCGGGTCCCGCATCGAATATTTCAGCAATCAAGTTAGGTTTGCTGGTTGCCTGGCCCGCCTTTTGGATAGGCGTGCCGCTGAAGTTAGTCATCTCCTTGCTCCTGCTGGCCATGGGTCTGCACCCGTGGGAAATGCCGGGACTCGCGTTTCTGCTCTTGCTTTCCATCCCTATCGATATCTGGGCGCTGGGCCTCAGCACAAAAACCGTCTTTTTGGAGCGGTTGCGGATGAAGGCGCCAGACTCAGCCGGGCTTACGATCTGGTGGCAAGCGGCGCTGCTGAATGCGATTTACCTGCCGCTCGTCTATGTCGTCGGCGGTGGGGCCGTCTCGATCTCAAAGTCAATTGCT
>DATEPO010000120.1:0-8667 GCA_035273145.1 Nitrospiraceae bacterium | reverse complement strand
TTTGCCTCATTATTCGGCAGATGTTGCCCTAGACCACCCAGAGGGCAGAGCTTTATGTGCCAAGATGGGCGCCTTGCGTTGGAATATCAAAAGCCTACTACGCTGACCTTTCTATCTCCTCCTAGGGCATACCCCTTGCTTGACGGGTGAAGACATAGATGAAATCACGCCCAGGCTCGGGTGATGTCCACGCCGAGCACTACACCTGGCGAAAAAAGGCACATCCCCATGTTGGAACAAGCGGCGTCGTGGATTGAGAACCATTCAATTCAAGGGGAGGGAATCATTATCTCCTCTCGGCAGCGCATCTGCTATCCCGAAGTCACGGGATATCTCATTCCTACGCTTTTATCACTGGGAAAGCATGACTTGGCCGCTGAATATGCTCGGTGGCTGGTTTCCATACAGCGACCGGATGGGTCCTTCGGAGGAGGGAAGGATGGCCGCAGCTATGCGTTCGATACAGGGCAAGTGGTCCGCGGATGGGTCTCGCTTGTTCACAGGATACCGGAACTGAAATCCCCACTGGGCCGAGCCTGCGATTGGTTGATCTCTTCCGCCGACTCGAGCACCGGTCGTCTTCCGGTTCCTCCACCGGGAGCGGATTGGAGTCTGGATACACGTGGAGAAGTGAGTGAAGGAATCCACCTCTATGTCCTTCCGCCGCTGCGTCAGGCTGGCGAGGTGTTGAAGAGGCCGCAGTATGTTTCGTTCGCTGACAAAGCGCTCCGCTATTATCTACGTCATGTGAACGTCACTGACTTCACACAGGCCAATGCCTTAACGCATTTTTTCGCCTACATGCAGGAAGCGCTGGTTGACCTCGGGTGCGAAACCGAGGCTCGGGCCGGTATGGCGTCGGTTGCCAAGTTTCAGCAATCCACGGGGGCGGTGCCTGGGTATCATGACGTTCCCTGGGTCTGCTCGACCGGGCTCGCACAGTTGGCATTGGTGTGGTATCGCCTGGGAGAGAAGCGACGGGCTGATGCAGCGTTGAAGTTCTTAAGCCTGCTCCAGAACCCGAGCGGCGGGTTTTTCGGTTCCTATGGGGTCGGCGCGACCTACTTTGCAACCGAAGAAATTTCATGGGCGACAAAATATGTGGTTGAGGCATGTCATGCGCAGATCGCTCGTCACTTCGATCACACCGTTTCCGAATACCAACCGGCCATCGACGAATGCGACGGGAGGGTTCAGGCCCTTCTCAGCCGCCTTGGAGACCTGAATGGACTTCGCGTGCTCGACGCCGGGTGTGGCAAAGGTCGCTACAGCGCAGTGATCAAACGCCGGTTCCCAGGCGCAGATGTCATTGCGATGGATGTTTCCGCCGCCATGCTGGAGCATGTGCCTCCGGACATCAAAACCCTTCAACACAGCATTTTAAATATGCCGTTCCCAGACGGCTCATTCGACGCCGTGATCTGTGTCGAGGCGTTGGAGCATGTCGTCCAGACCGGCGAAGGCGTGAAGGAATTGGCGCGGGTCGTTGCGCCGGGCGGAACGCTCGCCATTATCGATAAGAACCAGGCAAGGCTTGGCGCCCTTGCCATGCCGAATTGGGAACACTGGTTCAAGGTCGAGGAGCTGCAGGGATTGATGGTCAGCAACGGTATCGAGGCACAGGCTAAATTCATCGGTCACGACCAAGTCACCACACCAGATGGCTTATTCGTATGCTGGGCCGGCAAAAAACGCACGACGGATGTGACATCGAGGGGAGAGGCCCCGGTATTGTGCGCGAATGGACGGGCCACAGAGTGAGCGCTGAAAAAGCCGTGATGCCGGTCGAAGACCAAATGCTCTCAGCAGGCGTGGGCGCGCCTCTGAAGCGGGTCATGTCCGTGATCGGCACCAGGCCCGAAGCTATCAAGATGGCGCCCATCATCAAGGCCATGGAACCCCATCGCGCGTGGATCGATTCGATCGTCGTTTCCACCGGTCAGCACCGTGAAATGCTTGACCAGGTGCTTCGGATCTTCAAGATTACGCCGTCTCATGACCTCAATCTCATGCGACAGAACCAGTCACTCTGTGAGCTTACGAACCGTACGGTAGAGGCGATGGAGCGACTACTGGATTCAACCCGACCCGATTTGCTCATTGTTCAGGGGGATACGAGCACGACGTTCGCGGCATCGCTTGCGGCTTTTTATTGCCGAGTGCCGATCGCGCACGTCGAGGCTGGCCTGCGCAGCTTCGATAAGGCAAACCCATTTCCCGAAGAAATGAACCGGCGGCTCACGACACATCTGGCAGATTATCATTTTGCCCCCACGCCGTTGGCGGGGCGCAATCTCCTTAAGGAAGGGGTATCCCGCGAGCGTATCTACGTGACAGGCAACACCATTGTCGATGCTCTGGCGATGATAATGGCAGAGAACCCACCGATCTCGGAGTCGGTGTTGCGCGGACTCGATCGGCCGGGGACTAGGATGATTTTGGTCACGGCGCACCGACGTGAGAATTGGGGAGTTCCGTTAGAGAATATCTGTCACGCGCTGGCTCACCTCGTTGACCACTACAAGGATGTGGTAATTGTGTTTCCTGTCCATCTGAATCCGAATGTGCGGAAGACTGTCTACAAACTCTTGAGCGGGAGACCCCGGATCCACTTGATAGAGCCGCTAGATTACATGTCTTTTCTCGGGGCCATGAAGAAGGCCACTCTGATCCTCACCGATTCCGGAGGCGTTCAAGAGGAAGCGCCGTCGCTCGGGAAGCCAGTCCTCGTGCTGCGCAAGACGACCGAGCGACCCGAAGCCTCCGAGAGCGGGATGGCCAAAATTATCGGGACGGAGGTCAATGACATTATTGTAGGCGCTGCCGGAATTCTGGACGACGCGGCTCTTCGCATGCGTATGTCGCAGGGCGAGAATCCATACGGAGATGGACGGGCGAGCAGCCGGATCGTCGCCACGCTGTTAGGCCAGTTGAAGATCGTTCCATTCGGGGCGCTCGACAGTCCGGAGGCCGTTGGGCCAATACATTCTTCTCAGCACAAGACCGTCGCCATGCAGCCGTGAGGAGTATCGACGATGCAGTTTAATGAGGTCGCGCTTGCGAACAAGTCGAAGTATCTAGACGGCATCCTCGCGCAGGAGCCCTTGTTGATCAAGGTGCTCCGGGAGTTTGCAGGGCAGACGCCGTATCGCTACGAAGTCATGCCGCGTCCTTGGACTCCCGGTGGCGGTGCGACGCTTTTCATGGTGCAAGTGGGGGATGGCCGATACTTCCTAAAGGTCAAGCATTGTTCCGTGACGATCGAAAGTAAATTGGAAACCGAAGCGGCCTTCCTAGAAATCGCCTCTCTCGAAAATGAATCTCGGTTCCTGGATCGTCTGGTGCACCTTCCGCAGAGTGAGAATGTCGCCAAAGTGGCCCGATACATAGAGGCCGGCGGCTATGGGTTTCTTTTCCTGGAATATCTTGCCCCCTTTGCCGGGACCGTCCAGGACCTCGGCGCGCGCGAGTTGGTTGAGGCCTATGCACAAATTGAACGGACGGTGCGCGTCCTCTATGACCATGGGATCGTCCATACCGACATCCATGAGAATAACGTCTTGTTCCGCGGACAGACGCCGGTCCTCGTGGATTTTGAAGAAGCCAGAGAGTGCCGCCAGTCGGTTCCGTTCGAGAGGTCGTTGGACATGGTCGGCGCGAACCACTATGGGGACGTCGGCGAGATGCCAAGCGGACATGGCTTCCCGGCTGGGTACACCTGCTTGAAGCGACTGCGCCAAGTGTTTGAGAAGCTGGTGCGACAGAAGCTGGATCGGCTGATCAAGGAGTGTAACTTCGACTCCTCGTGTCCGTTCCTGACGGCTCTGGATCATGGGCGGGATGCGAGGATCTACCAGTCCATCGACGTGCCCGGCTACTCGAATGAAGGTCAGCGCCCTCTGTTTGACAGTCGCATTCGACAAATCGCCGGAATCGCAGACATCCTGTTCGACCGGCCCTATACACATCTGGATATCGGGAGCAACCTAGGTCGCTTCAACCTCGAACTCGCCAAGCAGCTACGGATCAAAAAGTCGATCGGAGTGGAGGCCTACGGCAAGTACGTGGACCTCGCGAGCGTGTTAGCGTTTCTGAGCGATACGGCGAATGTCGAATTCTTCTGTGCCGAATGTGGGAACGACAGTCTCTCGGAGCTGCTGCGGGATGAGCAGATCGATTTGGTCACCATCTACTCCGTGTATCACCACATTAAAAATAAGCCACGCTTCCTCGAGGATCTGAAGCGGCTCAATCCAGCCTACATCATGTTTGAAATGGCCGTGCAGGAAGAATGCTACGAAGGTCGATCCTGGCAGGATGAAATGGCGTCGGTGTGCAGAGAATTGGGCATGCCGCATACGAAGGTGCTTGGGTGTAGCGAAGACTATCGCCGACCTGTCGTCCTCATCTCCAAACAGGATATCGTGCTCGATAAGCCGTCGCCGGAACCCCAAAGTGGTCCCCGTGTGTCGGTCGTGTTGCCGACCTACAACCATCTGGAATTTCTGCCGCGTGCGATTGAGAGTGTGTTGCGCCAGACCTATCGCGATTTTGAACTTATCATTGTCAACGATGGCTCGACCGATGGCACGCGTGAGTTCCTCGAGACGTTGAAAGATGCCCGTATCCGGGTGATCAACCAAGTCAATCAGCGACTCCCGCGCGCCCTCAACGCCGGCTTTGCCGCGGCGCGCGGGACCCTGCTGACCTGGACGTCAGCGGATAACTACTGCGCCCCGATATTTTTGGAGGCACTGGTGGCATCGCTTGATGCCCATCCCGGCGCTGGCCTTGCCTACTCGGCGTTCGCCTGGATTGATGAGCGGGACTGCATAACGGGCGTGCATCGTGATCAAGACTTCAGCTACCACAACCTGCTGGCCCAGAACCCGGGGAACGCGTCGTTTCTCTATCGCCGGGCGTGCCGGGAACGCGTCGGGGACTATGATCCCGATTTGGAGGGCGCCGAAGATTGGGATATGTGGGTTCGAATTGTCGAACAGTACCCGACGGTGTACGTTCCCGAAATTCTTTATTACTATCGCTTGCACGAGCGCAGCCTGACGGTGGAAAAACGGGAACACGTCCACCGGGCGTCATGCCTCACTTTTAAAAAAGCCGTCGCGAGATGGAAAGGCGAGTTAGCTCTTGCCCATCTTTATCCAGTGCTCGTCCTGTGTACGGATCGGGCCATGGCTGAATTCCAGGCGTGTTTGGATTTTGGTACGACGCTACTCCGTTCGCCGTTCAGTCCGCTCGAGATGGCCACGCAATACCTTGAGCGTGCACACGCGGCCGCGCCGAATGCGCCCGCGGCACTCGGAAATTTGGCCGTCGCCTATGCACGAGCCGGTCGCTGGGATAGAGCACTGCAGATGAATGAACAATTGCGGAGCATCGATCATCCCGCAGTCCGCGCCATTCATGATCAGGTTGCGGCTGCTGCCCGGCAGCAGGACTCCAACCTGTTACTGAGCACGCCGCTGCTCGTTCTCACGAAGACCGGAGTGGAACTGTTTGAGAAAGAACGGCAGCAACAGAGGGTGTTTGCCTTCACGGCCCAAGGGGAGGGGGCTCCGACGGAGCCGCTTGAGCCGCCTAGGCCGTCCAATGCACGTACGGCGGCCGACCCCCAGGCTGCTGAGTCCTGCACACCCTCCGAACCCCTCGTCTCTGTCATCGTGCCGACCTTCAACCGTTTAGACACGCTTTTGGGAGCCGTTACCAGCGTGTTGAACCAGACATACAAGAACCTAGAGGTCATCGTCGTCAATGACAGCGGCGCGGATGCGGAGAATCTCGTGACGTTTCTGAATCGGGATGGTCGGGTCACTTATATCAAACATGGCAAGAACCGTGGGTTAGCCGCGGCCCGCAATACGGGTATCGGTGCGGCGCGAGGCAAGTACATCGCCTACCTTGATGACGACGACAAGTTCTACCCCGACCACATAGCCACCCTGGTGAAATATCTTGAGGGATCGGACTACAAGGCTGCGTATACGGATGCGTATCGGGTGCACCAAGTTCGCGAAGGGGATCAGTATGTGGTCCATGGAAAGGATGTGCCGTATTCCGCCGACTTCAATTTTGCCGCGCTCCTTGTGTTCAATTATTTTCCCGTCCTCTGCATGATGCACGAGCGAGCGTGCCTACAGGAAGTCGGCGGATTCGATGAAACGCTGACCACCCACGAGGATTGGGATCTTTGGATCAGGCTGTCACGCAAGTATCCGTTAGCCCATCTGAAGCAGATTACCGCGGAGTTCACGTGGCGTACGGACGGCACATCGATGACGAGTCGTATCGCACCTGATTACGTGCGGACCGCCGAGATCATCTATCTAAAATATCGCTCGTATGCGGAGGCCATTCCGGGAGTGCTTGCCGCGCAACGTCGCCGTCTCCAGAGCAGCAATGTCGACATAGGCAGAAAGGCCTACGCCTGTTCAATCATTATCCCCGCTTTCAACAAGGTGGAACTGACGATCCAGTGCCTGACTCGCCTTGCCGAGGCAACGCACGGCGTCGAGTACGAAGTGATTCTCGTGGACAACGGATCAACCGATGGCACCCAGACTTTGTGCGACGCATTGAGCGGCGACGTGCAGGTCCTTCGGAACGAAGAGAATCTCGGCTTCGCGGTTGCCTGCAATCAGGGGGCGAAGGTTGCGCGGGGTCAGTATCTCGTCTTTCTTAATAACGACACGATTCCGCTTGAAGGCTGGTTGACGGCGCTGGTTCAGGAAGCCCAGGCTTCCCCGGGGGTCACTGTGGTGGGGAGTAAATTGCTGTATGAAAACGGAACCGTCCAGCATGGCGGCATCGCGTTTTCATGGCTCTACGGCACGGCATATCACATCTATCTGGGTGTGAAGGCAGATGCGCCGATGGTAAATCGTCGACGAGAGTTGCAGGCGGTGACGGCAGCATGCATGTTGGTCCGACGAGAAGCCTTCGAGGAGGTCGGCGGGTTTGACGAAGGTTTTCGAAACGGGTTTGAAGATATGGACCTGTGTTTAAGGATTCGTGATCGAGGAGGGCGCGTGGTGTATCAGCCTCAGAGCACCCTCTATCATCTTGAAAGCCAAACCCCAGGTCGAAAAGCATACGAACGGGAGAATCTCAAGCGGTTCCTCACGCGCTGGAGTTCCCACTGGTGGCTGTCAGATGAATATATGGTCTATGCGGAAGACGGCTTGGCCTGTCACATGTTCAAGAAAAACGAAAGGTGGAGCGAACGTGTTGTGCCCTTCATAGACGAGGTAGAACGCTCGCAATGGGAATCTGTCGCGGCGGTTCAGCGACTGACGCACCGTCGGCATCCTGACGCCGTTGAGGAATTGAAAACCATGCTGCGTCAGGTCGATGCATGGCCGAACGATGCGCAAGCGCTCCGCTGGGGTGCCTATGTCTGCCGTCATATCGGTGTCCCGGAATGCGCGGATACGTTCTGGGGTCGATTATTGAATATTGAGGAGGTCGCCGAGGCACGCGCGGCTCTCGCTCGCCGCGCGATCGAGCAGGGTCATTTCAGTGACGCGGAAACGCATATCGCCGCGCTCATGCGTTCAGACCAAGACCGCGGAGAAGGCTGCCTTTTGCAAGGGGTGTTAGCCATGCAGCGACATGCCTATGCCGATGCGGCCACCGCTTTTGAGTCGGCCTTGGAGTACGGCGGCGATCATCGCAAGGCCCGGATGGGATGCGGCATGGCGGAGTTGTCGCAAGGGCATGCGGATCGGGCATGGACCCATTTTACCAAGGTCCTCACGACGCATCCCGACGATGCGGAAGCAATCCATTGTCTGCTCCGTACGGGGACGGCTCTTCAGCGCTGGCAAGATCTGTGTGATACGCTTCAGCGCTTCGTGCAGCGTAACCCCGCCGATCTTTCAGCGAGATATGCCCTGTCCGGTGTCGCGCTCCGTGTAGGAAACTTCGATCTTGCCCGGATGCACTATGACGCGCTACGACTTCTCAATCCTGCCTATGATGGATTGACGGATCTCGCCAAAGCGCTGGATGAACACGATATCTGTGTGATGCCTCATGGCCGATGATGCCGGGCATCGCGGGCTTGTCATCCAATTAGCACGCCTCGGGGATCTTGTGCAGTCACTCCCTGCGATCATGGCGTTAAATGGACAGTCTGGTCTGGCGGCGCTCGACCTTCTCTGTCCGGCTCCGTTCACCTCAATTGCCTCCTGTATGCCCGGCATCGAACGACTCCTTGCATGGGAAGTCGAGCGCTGGCGCATGTGGGCCGATCGGTGGGCATCTGCTCGCGAAGAGACGCTTACTGAGATTGAGACCTATTTTAAAATGGTCATTCCAACGCCGTATACCGCGGCATTTAATTTCAATCAGCATAGTCGGTCGATGCTCGTTGCAACGCTTATGAGCCGGCATGTCATGGGTCCGGGAGATCATGGTCCATTGACCAAAGATCTTCCACCCTGGGCGGAATATCTGCGCGGCGTGGCACGCAATCGCGACCGGAACCGGGTGCATCTTGCCGATGTCTTTTGCGGACTGTGCGGGGTCGTGCCGACTGGGACGGCGCCACATCTCAGTATTCCGCCGACGATCGTGTCAGATGACTTATCGCCAATTGGAATAACAGAAGGGCTTTGGGTCGCTGTCGTCGTCGGCGCCGGCGATGCG
>DATEPO010000119.1:0-2192 GCA_035273145.1 Nitrospiraceae bacterium | reverse complement strand
AGATCGACGATTTCGATCTGGGTTCCGTGAGGCGAGGCCGCTTCCTCGCAGGTCGTAACCGCACCTCCATCCAGCATCAATAATGTTCCAACCGATTCATCGCGGGACGCCGTGAGCAGACGAACTTTTGAAACCGATGCGATACTCGGCAGCGCTTCACCTCGAAATCCCAGGGTTTCGATGGAGAACAGGTCGGTATCGTGGACCAATTTGCTTGTCGCATGCCGTTGGAATGCGAGCGGGACATCGGCGGCGCGTATTCCGTCTCCATCATCAGTCACTTTGATCAGTCTGCGCCCCCCGTCCAGGATCTCCACGGCAATGCGGGAGCTGCCGGCATCGAGGCTGTTATCGACCAACTCTTTGACGACGGCGGCCGGCCGCTCGATGACCTCCCCGGCCGCGATGCGGCTGACGATCTCACCGGGCAACACGTGAATTTTTCCGAGGCGCACGTCTACGTTCACAGAATCACGCAATGATGATGGAGGGCGTCTGCCGAGTTCCACAAGACCACCGGAGGCCGGTAGGACATACCGTCTGGACAGCATGCAGGCATCTGGATGATGCCCGGCTTCATCGAATGTCAGCGAGCTTGTTCTTTGCTAACTTCGCTTCATCGGATGTCGAAAAATCTTCGATGACTCGTCTCAAATAGCCCCGCGCTTTCGGCAAGTCGCCCGCATCTGCAGTCACGACGCCCATCTTGAATAGGGCAGGAGCGACTTTCTCGCTGCGCGGATGGTCATTGACGACTTTCTGGAATGCCTGCGTAGCATGCGAATAATCTTTGAGACTGTAGTAAGACTCACCCATCCAATAGTATGCGTTGGGCGCCAGAGAGGTGGCGGGAAAATCTTTTAAGAAGCGTTGAAATCCAGTCACCGCAAGGTCATACCGGCCATTGAGGTAATCGTTGTACGCTAAGTTGAAGGCCGAGGTGGGTGAAATTCCAGCCGTGCCGGCCAGGGAAGACGAGATGCTCGAGTCTTGCAGCTCTGATGCGCGGGGAGGCGTCGCCGGCATCACTGAACGTGGTTCATCCAGCTTACTGGAGACGGCCGCTTTTCCATCTTCCACCCGAGCCAAGCGACTTTCAAGATCCGCCAATCGAGTCGTCAGTTCCTGAATGCGCTGAGCTGAGGTTTCACGAACTTTCGAGGAATCGTCAACCGGCATAGCTTTCCCGGTTTCCAGACGGCGCTGCAATGCGTCCTGCCGCTTCTGCACCTGCTCTTGAGCTTTTGTGAGATTCGTCACCTCTTCACGCAACTCGATAAAGTCGGCGTGCTTCGCGCAGCCGGCCGTCAGTATCATCACCAAAAGGCCGATGTGCCCGGCCGTTGATACAGCAATCTTCATTCGATTCTTCGGCACCATGTCCATGCAGTCCTCTTCCTTCAGCGTATCTGTTTCAGTTGCGCCAGCTTCTCCAATGCTTTACCGGCCTCGGGGCTGTTGGGATAGCCATCGACGACCTGTCTCCAGACAGACGACGCGCGGTTTCTGTCTTTCAGCGCAAGATATGCAAATCCTTTTTTCAGAAGGGCCGACGGAACTTTTTCGCTGCTGGGATAGCCGACCTTCACACGGTCGAATGCCTCAATCGCTCGAGCATAGTCCTTCTTGCCGTAATAACATTCTCCCAACCAGTACTGGGCGTTCGCCGCCAGATCGGAACTCGGATACTCCGTTAGAAATTGAGAAAACCCTTCCATCGCCGCGTCGAGATTGCCCTGTTTGAACGTCGTGATATAGCGGTCATAGGACTCTCGAGGTTGTCCGGCATGGGCAGACGCTTCGCGTGGCGTATGAGCCACGACAGCGGGAAGAGGAACAGGCTCCGGTGCCGCGGATTGAGAAGGCTGCAAGGGTTCTTCGGCCATCTTGGTCGGAACCTGCTCGCGGACGGCTCGAAGCTGCATGATCGCTTGGTTGGTGGCCGCGTGCTGCGCATCCATTGCCTGAATCAATTTAGTCAAGTCGTCCAACCGTCGATCATGCTCTTTAGTCAAATCGTCCAGCCGCCGATCATGCTCTTCGATGCGCGGTACTAATTGCGCATTCATGGTTTCGACGGCTTTAGCCACCGCTCCCACGTTCTTATTAACGTCATTGAGATATGTCGTGGTCGCCTTCGTATCGGAATCCACCTTGGATACCAACTGATCCGTGCGGCCGGCGATTTTATT
>DATEPO010000118.1:0-6465 GCA_035273145.1 Nitrospiraceae bacterium | reverse complement strand
AATATATGTCAAAAAAGCCGATGAATCCTACCTTGTCGGACCCGGCCCCGTTCAGGGGTTTCTCGACATGCATCAAATCGTCGATTTAGCGCGCCGCATCGGCGCCGATGCGATCCATCCTGGCTATGGGTTCCTGGCGGAAAATGCGCAGTTCGCGCACCTCTGCCAAGCCTCCGGCATTACGTTCATCGGTCCATCCCCGCAAGCCATCCACCTCATGGGGAGCAAAATCAAAGCGCGGGAATTAGCGAAAAAAATCGGTGTGCCGGTCGTGCCGGGAACCGATGGCGATATCGTCGGCGTGGAGGACGCGTTGGCCTTTTGCCGGCGTGTCGGTTATCCCATCATGATTAAAGCCAGCGCAGGCGGCGGCGGGCGTGGGCTGCGAGTCGTTCGCTCCGACAATGAACTCTGGAGCAATATGGAAACGGCTTCCCGTGAAGCACTCGCGGCGTTCGGGGACGGCAGTTTTTTCATCGAAAAATACATCGAGCGACCGCATCATATCGAGTTCCAGATCCTGGCTGATCGCCATGGAAACGTGATTCACCTCGGCGAGCGCGACTGTTCGATCCAACGTCGGCACCAAAAACTCATCGAAATCGCCCCGTCCTTGGTATTGACCCCTGAACTTCGGAAGGAAATGGGTGATGCCGCCATTGCCATTGCCAAAGCCGTGGACTACGACAATGCCGGCACCGCGGAATTTCTGCTCGATCGGGACGGATCGTATTACTTCATCGAAATGAATCCGCGCATTCAAGTTGAACACACGGTGACGGAACAGATCACCGCTATCGATATCGTGCGGTCTCAGATTTCCATCGCTGCCGGACGGCCGCTGGATATCACGCAGAGCGATGTGACGTTGCAAGGCCACGCGATCCAGTGCCGAATTAACGCCGAAGACCCACAAAACAATTTTCGTCCGTCCACCGGGACCGTGACCGCCTATTTGTCCCCCGGTGGAATCGGCGTGCGCATCGATGGGGCGGTCTACAAGGATTACGCCGTCCCTCCCTATTATGACGCGCTGCTGGCGAAACTCACGGTGCGGGGGCGCACCTGGGATGAAACGGTCAGCCGCATGCATCGGTCGCTGGAAGAATACGTCTTGCGTGGCATCAAAACGACGATCCCGTTCATGAAGACCATCATGAATGAGGCAGACTTTCGCGCCGGCCGCTTTGACACCTCTTACTTAGAGACCCATCCGAATGTGTTCCAGTACGATGAGGATGTCGACCCTGAAGATTTTGTATTGGCGATCTCGGCCGCGATTGCCGCCTACGAGGGATTGTGAGGATGCTGAAAATGACCCCCAACTGCGTTCTGGGCTCGCAAAACATCCTCAACGTACCCCAAAGGGTACGCCTGCGGTATTTGCTCCTCTGCGGCCTTGTTGCACGCCATTTTGAGCATCCTTATTGCGAGGCTTTATAAGGTTATGGCGATGCGACGACGCAAACCGGTCCGCCGACGGCCCAAACAACGCACCACGGGCCATCAGCCCCTCCGCCGCAAAGCCCCCGCTCGCTCTGCCTTCGAGATGACGCCGGCGCCGGCGAAACCGCTGCAGATTACGGATGTGGTCCTGCGCGACGGGCACCAATCCTTATTGGCCACCCGTATGCGAACAGAAGATATGCTGCCGATCGCCAAGAAACTGGACGCCATCGGCTATTGGTCTTTGGAGGTCTGGGGCGGGGCGACGTTCGACACCTGTTTGCGCTTCTTAAAAGAAGACCCCTGGGAGCGGCTGAAAGCATTGCGTGCCGCCATGCCGAATACGCGCTTGCAGATGCTGCTGCGAGGCCAGAATATTGTCGGCTACCGCCACTATGCGGACGACGTCGTGGATAAGTTTGTCGAACGATCGGCCGCACACGGGATCGATGTGTTTCGAATCTTCGATGCCTTGAACGATGTGCGTAATCTCGAACGTTCCATGCAGGTCGTCAAAGCGTGCCGGAAACATGCGGAAGCGACGCTCTGTTATACCGTGAGTCCCGTCCACAGCCTGGCGCGCTTCGTAGATTTGGCGAAACGGCTCGAAGACATGGGTGCTGACACGATCTGCATCAAAGACATGGCCGGCTTGCTCGCGCCGCTGGATTCCTATCAGCTCGTGAAACGATTAAAAGCGGCGGTGCACATCCCCATTCACCTGCACACCCATTACACATCGGGCATGGCTTCGATGTCGGCCTTAATGGCGGTGTTGGCCGGGCTGGATATTCTCGACACGGCGATCTCGCCTTTAGCGGGCGGCACGTCGCACCCGCCGACTGAAACGCTCGTGGCGGCGTTGCGCGGCACTCCGTATGACACCGGACTGGAATTGCCGCGATTCATGCCGATTGCCGATCACTTTCGCGGCGTGCGCAAGAAGTATCATCAGTTCGAAAGCGACTTCAACGGCGTAGACGCCGAGATTCTCGTTTCGCAAATTCCCGGCGGGATGCTGTCGAATTTAGCCGCGCAGTTAGCCGAGCAGAATGCCTTGGACAAGATGAAGCAGGTGATGGACGAGGTGCCCCGCGTGCGGGCCGACATGGGCTATCCCCCGCTCGTTACGCCAAGCAGTCAAATCGTGGGCACACAGGCCACGCTCAATATTCTGACCGGGGAGCGCTACAAAGTCATCACAAGTGAGACAAAGAATTATTTCCTTGGTTTGTATGGACACCCGCCAGGCACGCTCAATCCCGAGATCATGGCGCGATCGATCGGCGATGAAGTGCCGATTAAAGGACGACCGGCCGATCAACTGGAGCCCGAATTAGAGAAGGCCAAAAAAGAGTTGGCCGGGAAGGTTACTTCCACGGAAGACCTGCTATCCTTTGCCCTCTTTCCCACGATCGCGCGGGATTTTTTTGAAGAGCGCGAGCGCGGCGACTTGAAACCTGAACAATTGGTCCCCGCGCCTGAAAAAGGCCCGGTCGTCGCTCATGAGCTGCACCTTGCGCCGGTGGACTTTAATGTCACGGTCCATGGCGAGACGTATCATATTCAGGTGTCCGGCGCCGGGCGAAAGATCGACGGCCGGAAACCGTATTACATCCGGGTGAACGACAAACTCGAAGAAGTTCAGATCGAACCGATCCAAGAAGTGCTGGCCGGCGTGCCGGAGGCTCAGGACCCGGGCGCTCGCAGCGGACCGAAGCGTCCTCGGCCGACGAAGCCCGGTGATATCACACCGCCCATGCCGGGCCGCGTCGTCAAGGTCCTGGTCGCCACCGGCGAGACTGTCGCACAGGGCGATCCTGTGCTGATCATTGAAGCCATGAAAATGCAAAGCCAAGTCCCTTCGCCGATCGACGGAACGGTGCGAGCAATCTATGTCAAAGACGGAGATGACGTCAAAACGGATGAAACGTTGATTCAGTTGGAGTAGACTTGCGCGGCATCGATATCCACCTGTCCTCGTGGTCTCTCGCATCCCGGCTCCTAGTATTCCTTTTGATGATTCCCACGCTATTCACGGCCTGCACCTCCACTCTTGAAATCCCCCCGTGGCTCGATGCGATCCATCGTCTCCCGGTGAAAACGATCGTGGTCAAAGGAAACCGGATCGCCTACACCGAAAGCGGCAATGGACCACCGGTCATCCTCGTCCACGGTTTCGGCGGATCGATGTGGCAGTGGGAATATCAACAATCGTTATCGGCATCGTACCGCTTGATTACGTTGGATATGCTGGGCGCCGGCCTGTCGGATAAGCCTAAGATCGACTATACCCCTGCCCAATTAGTCGACTTCATGCGGGACTTCTTGAACGCGCTTCAGATTCGACAGGCCTCGTTGGTCGGCAATTCGATGGGGGCGGGCGTTGTCATCGGCATGGCATTGACCTATCCCGACCGGGTCGATAAACTCGTCTTGATCGATGGTTTCCCCGACCACATCCGTGACAAGGTGACCAGCCCTTCGCTTCGTCGGGCATTAGGTCCTTGGCCGCCGCTGTGGATGGTGAAGCTGGGCAACTGGTTCGCAGGACGAGGGACGACGAAAACAATATTGAGCGAGATGGTGTACGACGATCAACTTCTGACGCCGGCCGTCGTCGATCGGTCCAATCGAAACCGGCAACGCCCCGGATTGTTCCTCCCGCTCCGGGCTACCGTCAATAACCTACCGCTGTGGGAAGACGGGTTCGCGAAACATATCGGGGAGATTCGACACCCTACCCTGATTCTTTGGGGCGAGAAGGATGCGGTATTTCCTCTTGCCGTGGGTCACCACCTCCACGATACAATGCCCGGCTCAGCCTTTCACATCATCCCTCACGCCGGCCATATCGCTATGTGGGAACAGCCCGATGTCGTGAATCCCCTTCTATCGAAGTTCCTTCGGCCTTGACAGTCGGACGACTGTCATGACACGTTCTCCATGTATCTCTCAAGCAGTGAAGGAGGAATTATGCGCATGTCGAAATCCATTTTCAGTGCACTCGCCATGCTGAGTCTCATTAGTGTCGGATGCACTATGAATTGGCCCAGCTTTGGTTCTGATACCGGGTTTGCCTATCAAAACTTTCCGGTAGCCAAGACGTCGGCTTCGACGGGCGACGGGCACACGGTCACCTTTAAGGGAACTCCGCTGGCACTCGAAGGACGCGGCGTGAAGGTGGGCGATACCCTTCCCAACGTGCAGGTCGCGAAGAGCGACCTCTCCCTCATGAACATCGCCGACACGAAAGGGACGGTGAGGGTGATCAGTATTGTGCCGTCTCTCGACACCAAGGTCTGTGAACAACAGACGCATTACCTCAGCGAAAAAAATAATGGGCTCGATAAAAATGTACAGATGATTACGATCAGCGTCGACACGCCATTCGCTCAAGGCCGCTTTGCCAAGGACGCGAAGATCAACAACGTGACGTTTCTCTCGGACTACCGCGGCGGCGATTTCGGGAAAACCAACGGTCTCCTGGTCAAAGGCCCACATATTCTCGCCCGCTCCGTCATGGTCGTGGACAAAGATAATGTCATTCGCTACCTTCAAGTCACCCCGGAGTTGGCGCAATTACCGGACATGGAAGCCGCCTTCCAAGCCGCAAACGCGCTGGTCCGATCCAATTCCTAGAAAAAACGCTTCTTTATTTGCTATAGCATTGATTGGAGGATGCTCAAAAAGGTGATTCAACAAGGCCGAGGTGAAGTCGGCACCGCAAGCGTACCCTCTGGGGTACGTTGAGGAGGCTGACAAGCCGAGAACGCAGTTGAGCGCTTTTTTCAGCATCCGGCAGAGCCTATATGGCGCACTACGACATGCTCGTGATCGGCACCGGGCCTGCCGGCCAAAAGGCCGCGGTCCAATCCGCTAAGCTCAACAAGAAGGTTGGAATCATCGAGCGCAAGCAGGCGGTCGGGGGCGTCTGCATCAACTCGGGGACGATTCCCAGTAAATCCCTCCGCGAAGCCGTCCTCTATCTATCCGGGTTTCGTCAGCGCACCGTCTACGGCGCCACCTATCGCCTCAAGCAAGATATTACAATGGAAGATCTGGCCTTTCGTTGCCGCCATATCATTGCCGACGAAATTCAGATTATTCAGAAGCAAATGGCCCGTAATCAAGTGGACTTGATTTTTGGGACCGCGCATTTCCTGGATCCCCATCGGCTGGCTATTCAACAGGGGAACGAAACCATCGAGCATACGGCCGACCATATCGTGATCGCGGTTGGATCACAACCGGCCCGGCCGGCCGATGTGCCTTTCGATGGCCACTCGGTGATCGATACCGATGAATGGCTGACGCTGGAATGCCTTCCCAGCGCATTGATCATTGTCGGCGGCGGCGTCATCGGATCGGAATATGCTTCGATCGCGGCCACGATGGGAATCAAAGTCATGCTGATCGATCAGCGACCGCGGCTGCTGGAATTTGTCGATCATGAGATTATCGACACCCTGCAGGTGCAATTGGGGGAAATCGGGGTCGGTCTCTATTTGAACGAGCAGGTTGTGCACATCGAGAAACAGCCACATGGCCAAGTGGCCGTGCAATTAAGCAGCGGCAAGCAGCTCGAAGCCTCGATGGTAATGTATTCCGCCGGACGGATCGGTGCGACGGAAGGCCTGCACCTTGACGCCGTCGGCATTCGTCCGGATACGCGTGGACGGCTCCGTGTCAATGCACACTTCCAAACGGACGTTCCACACATTTATGCGGTCGGGGATGTCATCGGCTTTCCAGCCTTGGCCTCTACCTCCATGCAGCAAGGCCGTCTGGCGGCATGCCATGCGTTTGGGCTTCCGTGTGATGCCAAAACGCAATTGCTGCCTTACGGCATCTATACGATCCCGGAAATTTCCATGGTCGGCCCGACCGAACAAGATCTCATGCGTGATCAGGTGCCGTATGAAGTCGGCGTGGCGCGTTACCAGGAAATCGCGCGAGGCAAACTCATCGGCGATGAGATCGGTCTCCTGAAACTGCTCTTCCACAAACAGACTCGAC
>DATEPO010000117.1:0-2740 GCA_035273145.1 Nitrospiraceae bacterium | reverse complement strand
GATATCAAGCTGTGGAAGCCGGGCAATCAGGCGGAAGATCCTTCGAAACTATTTGTCAGAATGCCGGTGAGCGTGGAAGTCGCAGGTGGGTACCATACGGCAGCGGTGTTCTTCGATCGGATTAAGAAACTGCCTCGGATCATCAACGTGTCGGATCTTCGCATGGGGTCCTCGAAAGTCGAACATGACCATGTCGTGATACAGACGCTCTTCGAGTTGACTGCCTTTGTCGCGCCGCCGGAAGTCAAAATGGCTGCAAATAGCATCAAGCCCGTGGCGACCGCTGCACCATAAAATTCGTGAAGGGGAGGCTGGAGAGGAAGGGGATGCGGATGGCTGATCGATCCAAAAGAAGGTATGGCATATGGGTCGGAATGATGATCATGCTCGTCATGGTACCGATGGTCTCTGCGGAGCTTGCGCCCGGTCGACCGGCCGCCCTTCCACCCGGCAGTCCACCGTCTTTTCCCACGCCGGAAGGGCAGGCGCCGGCGGAGAACGCATTGGGCGCTCCTCAGCCGCCGCTGCCCGGCGAATACTCCTATAATCCGTCAGGAAGACGAGATCCATTTGCCGTCGTGCTCAAAGATGCCAAGACGGGCGAAGACAATCAAAGCCTCCCGCCGCTCCAACAGCTTTCTCTGACGGAACTGAACTTGATCGGCATTGTCTGGGGGGGATTCGGATACAGCGCGATGATGCAGGCCCCGGATGGAAAAGGCTACACCGTGAGGCAAGGGACGCGTGTCGGGCCTAACGGAGGCGCCGTCAGCTCCATTACCGAAAATGCCCTTGTGGTGCAAGAGCGGTTCACCGACGTCTATGGCAATAAACAAGTGCGGGAATATGTCAAGCTCCTGCATGCGAAAGAGGGCTCAGAATGAATGCCACATCGATAGTCTCATTGTCACTGTGCACTCTCATGGCCTTTCAAGGGTCGGTGTCTTGTATGCATCGCCCATCTCCCGGTACGGACATACCATCATCCCTCACATCTCTTGATCGGATCGGTGTCACGGAACTCGGTGACCGGGTTCGAATAGAGGTGGAGGGCGGCCGCGCTATGACCTATTCCCTCTCGACCAATGCGAGCCCGGCGAGTGTCACCGTGGACTTGCCGGGGTTTTCCCGTGGCAATCAGGCCGAACGCCTTGTCATCAATAAGGGGCCGGTACTTGAGTTGGCGGCTCACGATGTGTCCGCACCGCAGGCGGGTGTGCAGTTGACCGTGGCCCTAGCCTCGGCAACAGAACCGGACATTCATGCTGAAGGGACACGGCTTGTCATTGACTTCCAGAAAGTTCACGCCTCGGAACAGAATGTTCGTCAGGATGGTTCAGTCTCCAGCGACACGTCCGATGAGCTGGGACAGGGACTGCCGGCAAAGACACTCACCCGGATTGATATCCGGAAAAATGAGACAGCCGCAACCATCATTCTCGTCGCCGACGGTGAGTTCAGCTATGAAGCGAAACGATCGAGCGGCGATCGGCTGGTCCTCGATGTGGCGAACGTCACCTCATCGCTCCGCAGCCGAGTGTTGGGAATCAATCACCCGTCTGTTCGGCAAGTCCGGATCGGGCAACATGCAAAGAAAGTCCGCCTCGTCTTCGATCTCGCCAGCCAGGCCACCTATTCCATTAAACCCGAACGCAATCAACTCGCCGTCGAGCTCGCGTTGCCCGGTGAATCGGACAAGTCGGCGCCGGATGCCCTGGATCAGTTGTCCCAGCTACCAAAGAGTGAAGAGAAAAAGACAATCGCCCAGGCCGTCGTTCGAACGGCATCATCAGGATCAGTCCCATTCCCTGAGCGTCTGGCGATGATTCATGCTCGTCCTGCGTTAGCGCAGATGGCCCCGGAGGCGCGATCGGGGAAGGACGTTGATTCTGAGGAGATCGGGCAGCGCCATTATATGGGAAGAAGAATTTCGCTGGACTTCCAAATGGCGGACATCAGCAATGTCTTGCGACTGATTGCCGAAGTCAGCGGATTCAATATTGTCGTGGGCGAGGGTGTGAAATCCAAGGTCACGATGAAGTTAGTCGGGGTGCCGTGGGATCAGGCGCTCGACATGTTGTTGAAGATGAATAATCTCGGCATGATTCGAGAAGGGAATATTGTCTGGATCGATAGCCTCGCCAATATTGCCAAACAGCAGGATGAGGAGGCGCGCGCCAAAGAATCGAAAAGCAAGGCCGAAGATTTGGTGACTCGGGTTATCTATGTTCAAAATATTGCTGCCCAAGAGCTCCAGACGACCCTACGGCAATATATCAGTCCGCGGGGACTGATGCAGGTCAATCAAGCGAGCAATGCGCTGGTGGTTCGCGATACGGAATCTCAGGTCGTGGCGTTTGCCGAATTGGTGCGAAGCTTAGATTTACAGGTACCGCAGGTCCAAATTGAAGCGCGTATTGTTCAGGCGGATACCTCCTACGCGAGATCACTCGGTGTGCAATGGGGCATTTCGAATACGGCGACCTCCGCCAACGGAACGGGCAGCAGCTTCTTCGGAAACCCAACCGGTGGATTTTCAGAGCAGCAGTTGGATACGAAAGGAACGATTACAAGATCGTTTCTTGTCAATCTTCCGGCGGCCGTATCCGGGTTATCGTCCGTCCCCGGCGCAGGTTTTACATTCGGCAAGATCGGAACACGCGATGGGTTTTCACTGGATCTGCGGTTATCGGCCGGAGAATTGCTCGGTTTGACGAAGGTGATCGCGGCTCCGAAGATC
>DATEPO010000116.1:0-5406 GCA_035273145.1 Nitrospiraceae bacterium | reverse complement strand
GGCTCACCGATCACGATCCTCTCGAATGAGGGTGGCACTATCGCTAAATGCTCGTCCTGACTGTTGGAGCCGCTTTCGAAAACGCTCGATCCGTTTCCAGGCTCCCTCGTAGTCGGGTACCGCTTCCTCAAGAATGGTCTTTGCCTCGGACTGTAACGACCGACCGTGTTCCCGAGCACGTTGTTTCAACCGTTTCACGACGTCGTCATTCAATTGTCGCACGAGCACTTGTGCCATGGCGGACCTCCGCATTTTGGTCTTGTCCAACAAGTCTGCTAGCAGAATGATAGCACGGCTCTTAGTCACGATTAATCGGAACCGTCTTGTTCCAGAGAACAAACAGACAAGCCAACGCGAGCATTGAGGCTACCTTTGTGTATCATCCGCTTGGTACAATCCGTTCACACATAGATATCGTTCAACGGTTCGTGTCAACCGCTTCTAGGAGTTCGATGCGTCTTGCTATAAAAGTGTTGATCGGACTCGCGGTCGTTGCCGGTCTGGTCTATCTGTACTATACGGAAGTGAAGCCGGTCGTCATTTTCGGGCTGCGGTCCGACTATGCACACGCGATTCCGTTTCAGAAGATACCAGCGGGGCTCGAGAGCCTGAAGGCCGAGTCGTGCGGCCAGTGCCATCAAGCGATTTACGAGGAATGGAAGAGCAGTATCCATTCGAAGGCCTATCAAGATCCGTTCTTTCATGCCTATTGGACGAAGGATAAACATTCGTGGGTGTGTTTGAACTGTCATGCGCCGCTGGAAAATCAACAGGCGACTTTGATTAAAGACATTCCGCGCGATCGGGTAGAAAAGGCGGCTCAAGAAACGAATCCACAATTCGACCCGGAGTATCAGAAGGAAGGTATTACGTGTGCGGCCTGTCACGTGCGCGATGGAGTGATTATCGGGCCCTTTGAAGATTCGGCCGCGCCGCATCCCACCAAGTTTGATCCGAATTTCCGCACCGCTCAAGTCTGCTATCGCTGCCACAACGTCATCTCGGGTCCGGCGCAATTTTATAACGTGGGGCCCTGTGGCACGTATGCGGAGTACGAAGGTAAATTTTTTATGAAGGAGCGCGGTTTCATTTGCCAAAGCTGTCACATGCCGGAAATACAACGGCCTGTGGCGACGGATGGGCCCATTCGGCAAGGACGGCAACATCTGTGGCGAGGTGGCCATGATCCCGAGATGATCAAGCGGGCGGTGGCGATTCAGGTGGTGGCCACTCCCTCTGTTCCTAAGCCGGGTGAGAATGTGGAGGTGACGCTGACCTTGATCAATGCGGGCGCGGGTCATAAGTTGCCGACCGGCGATCCGGATCGGCATTTCACCGTGGAATTTATGGTCGAAGATCGGAATCAGCAGACGCTGGAAAGCCAAAAAGATACGATGGGCCGCTGGATCATGTGGCAACCGGCGATTGTGGAATTGTATGACAATCGATTGATGCCATTGGCCAGCCGCGATTATACGTTCAACTATCGCCTCCCGAAAGACCTAGACGGCCTCCGGCTCAAGGCGCGCGTCCGCTATCACATCCAATCGGAGCGGCAGCACGAGATGCTGGTCAAAAAGTATGGACTGACTGCTAACGATCCATATTGGTTTACCATCTATGAGCGTGACGTTCCGCTGGCCGGTAACTTGGCCGCAAATTTGGGTGATGAGCCGGATACCCGTTTGCGCTGTGCGGCTCCTCACGAGACTAAGAACACGCCTGGATAATCGGTTGTGTGTCGGACGTCGCAGTCTTTCCACTCAGCGAGACGCGCGAACCGTTCAACCGAAGATGCAGCACTCCGCCCCGCTCTGACGCCTGATAGGCAATCAACTCATTCTTCCGAAGCTTGGCCATCCAATACGGTCCCAGACAGCAGTGCGCTGAACCGGTCACCGGATCCTCATGTATGCCGAGTCGCGGCGCAAAGACTCGTGAGACGATATCATACTCCGATGATGAGGCCTGGCTGGTGACGACGATCGCCCGTGCGGGAATGTTTGCAAGCAAGTCAAAATCAGGTCGGAGCGATCTGACCGTGTCTTCAGAATCCAGTTCGACGAGATAATCGTGTCCATCTGTTCCCACGTATTTCATCGAGACGCCTAAGGCGTGGTGCAGTTCATGCGCCGGCGCGATTGGTTGCTGATGGAGAGCGGGAAAATCCAGCTCGATCATGTCGCCTCGCAACCGCGCCGTCAGAAGCCCACTTCGTGTAAACAGCCACGCTGCCGGTTGACGTGTGAAGTATCCTTGCTCACGTAACACGTGGGCGATTGCCAACGTGCCATGGCCGCACAGATCGACTTCTACCAGCGGGCTAAACCAGCGTAGATTCAAGCTAGTGGATTCTCGATAGAAGAATGCCGTTTCCGACACGTTGATTTGGCGCGCTATCTCTTGCATCCAAGAGGGTTCAATCGGTCCGGACAGTTCGCACACCGCGGCGGTGTTGCCTCGAAAACCATTTTCGATAAAGGTATCCACATACATAGGCGTTACTTCCATCGTTCCCCCGCTTTCTCGGTATGAGCACGGCCTCCAATCTATTGAGAAGCCTGTGGCGCTGCGTTTTCGCTAAGCGGATGGATGGGCAGCGTCGGAAGCGCATCTCGATAGCGGATGAGGAGTTCTTCTCGCTGATCGGCGTTGAACCAACCGCCTCCTGACCGTACCTTTGCGAGATATTGTTCCGGTTCGAAGGTCGCATTGAATGAACCCGAGGTTGGCGGGATATCGGGCATCTGACGATCGTAGCGACTGATATTGGGACCAGGGCCATGGCGATCGTGCGCTTCGCTTAACACCACATGCAGGATCGGATCGCGAACAAAGATCCATCCGGTGGTCGTCTCTTCTTCCCCGGTCGATGTGGCATGACTCATGTGAAAGTACACGCGATCGGACGGGCCGGCCTGAGCCAACGCGCGAGAAATAGCAGGCGCCAAGAATGCCAGTTCATCGTCACGAAAGGCACGTGTCTTCGGCGCCTGTCCTGAGACGAGGCAATGGATCACGTTGCGTTCTTCCCACACGCGCACGCCGCGCAGAATGGTTCCCACTTCACTTGGCGTGAGTGCGACGGGTTGTGTGTTACGTTCCGTACCAGACGTTGTCTCGATTCGCACGACATTCAATCCTTCTTCCGAAACCGGCGTGATGTGTTGCGGTGCTTGCTTCGCGCACCCGACGGTGCTCAAGATCGCCATCAACACAACAACGGGCAAGAGACCGGAAAGCTGTAAGATGGGTTGTTGAACAGAATTCCTCCATTGCATGATCATTGCCTCCTAGCGGTTGACCGTATTCAATTCGGATGATGGCCGATCGAACCCGTAAGATTTCAAGATTTCTTGGATGGTCGAGGAGATCATAAATTCGTGAAAGCGTCGGGCCAACGATGGGTTCTTCGATGTCCACACCGTGCCCAATCCATACAGAATGGGCGTGTGCGTGTCCGCAGGAAGTTCCGCGAGGATGTGGACCTTCTTATGGCGGATCGCATCGGTTCGATACACGAGTCCCACTTCGGCTTCTCCCGCCGCAACGAGTTCAAGCACGGCCGCCGAATGATCCCCATACACATAGCGAGCCTTGACACTGTCGTGCAGCCGTGTCTTTTTTAACGCTTCGGCTGCGAACTTGCCGACGGATGAGGTCTTCGGATTTCCGAGCGCAATGCGTCGCACTTCAGGCTCTGAGAGATCACTCAGTGACGATACTTTCGTCGGAAGCGACGACTGGGTGATAAGGACCAGCGCCGTTTGCGCGTACACGTGTTTTGTCCCCGGCAATGTCAGTCCCTTCGTCTCGAGCGCATCGATCTCTTCGAGGGAGGACGGGAGGAAGACATCGACGGGGGCGCCTTGCTGTATTTGATCGCGGAGACTTTGGGACGGGCCCCAGACCACTCGCACCGCCACGTTGCCATGCTGTTTTTCAAACAGCGGCAGAATGACTCTCAGGCTATCCTTTAGACTATTTGCAGCCGCGATCGTGAGTGTCTGTGGTTCCGCATACGACGGTGTTGTTCCCATTCCTGTCAGGATGAGCGTGGCGACCGTCGCCATGATGAAGAGGCCGATTCTGTTGTTGTTCATGATGTCTCCCGTGTCGTACAGCTAGAAAAAGAACTGGTATTGCACGATAAATCGATTCTCCACCAAATCGCGCCCGGCACTGGGCAGGTTGTCGAACGGCTGTCGATCGGGTGCCAAGCCGCCTGTTCCCATAGTGATATTCGTATAGTCGAGCACGAGGCGGTTGTTATAGGTGCCGTCGAAACTGTAGTTAATCACGGCGCCGAACTCTTTGATCCTGTCATGGGTTTGGAGGGTGGAAGGATCCATGACTCCATATCGGAGTGCAACCTCCACCTTGCGCGGAATAATAAATTTTCCCACTTGGGCGTACCATCCCCAGGCTTGGCCGAGGTTTGGTTGAGTGCCAAACGGGAGCGTCGTCGGCTCGAAGGCCTGCGTGCCTGCATCATGGCTGCGCACGCGTTGATGGCGATAGTACCCTTCGGCCTGCAGAGACCAACCCTGATATTTCACGATGAAATCGACCTCGGTCGTTTGGAAATCATAGATGCCGCCGCCGAGCAATCGGCCGTTGCCGATCGCGACCATCTGCGTTCGTATGCTGCGGTCGACGATGTCAGAACGAATGGAACTTAACGTATTGACCGCCGGGTTGTAAGCATAGCCTGCGCCAATCGCCACTTGCGGAACGCGTGAATTCAAAATGTCGCCTTGGCCGTAGCCGGGGTTTCCTGAAACTTTAAAGAGAAACCGCGCGACATACATCATTTCTCCGGTTCCGAACCGCGTATCCCAGTTGAACGTGCGCTTTTGGGCCGATGTCGTTCCGGGCACGACTTGGCTCACTGAAACGCCTTCGTCGGTTTGATTGATACCCGTGCCGTTGTAGATACCAATGGCATAATTGAAGCGGTACTTGTCTTCATCGCTCAAGATCGCAATGCCGATGTCGCGACGATTGAGGACGTTCGCGGCAAAGGCATTCTGCACGATCATATTATCGGCAAAGCCTAAGGTGGCGATTGAGGTAATCAGCGCTCGATTGAACCAGACACGTTGCTGTCCAACCTGCACGGTCGCCCACGGGAGATGCCAGGAGGAAACATACGCATCCAGGAGCCGTCCGGTCCCTCCTGTGCCATCCTGGTTCAGCTCTTGCTGATCGTACGCAAAGGAGATGTTGTAGCGAAAGTCGGGGTCGAACGCGTAGCCAAGAAATTGCAAGCGGGTTCGAATGACTTGGAACGTATTGGCATCACTCTGTTGCCTGACGGCTCGAAACTCGACTTGACCGCCCACTAACTCAGGAAAGTTTTTGGAGTCCCCGTTACTTGCCCAGGCTTCGTTATAAGCATGGTGG
>DATEPO010000115.1:0-4782 GCA_035273145.1 Nitrospiraceae bacterium | reverse complement strand
CCATGGACGTTGTAACCACCGAACATCAGTCTCCTCTCTCCTACACAATGAGATTGTCCGGCGTCGGGATCTGCTGCCGCGACGAGTTTGTAATCAGAACATGCCACTGTCGCAATTCATGATCACTGTCCGAGGCGATATGATTATCGTTGCGAGAGGTTCTCCCAGCCTGTTCGAATACCCTAAGTCCAATGATGGTTCACCTCTTCAGCCTCACCTCATCTGCTGAATCGCTCACCGTCCGACGGCTCACCCGAAGAGCTTCCATTGTAAGATCAGCGTGCCAGACAGAGGAACTTGATGTCTAGATAGACGCCATCCGATTGTAGTACTGCCCGTCTTCTCGAAGCCCGCCTCGGCCTTCCCCGACATCGTCGAGCGAGGCCACGAGTTCTATGCGGCTCAGATATTTGACCATCTTGTACCCCAGCTTCGTCTCAATTCGGAGTCGGCACGGCGCTCCGTGCTCTAGCGGCAGAGACTGTCCATTCATGGCATACGTAAGGATCGTCTGCGGATCGTCCATATCGCGGAGGTCAAACGCTTCGAAATAATGTTGAGGATCATACTCCGGCTGCATGGAGGCATGGAAGACGATATACCGCGCCTCCGGCCGCGGACGCACTGCTCCAAAATCGTTCGGACCCGCACTCCGCTCATCCCATAGCACGGTCCTTCGTTCGATACCTCTATCAGTCATCTATCAGGATGGTGTGTCGTACAACGGAGGTCGTCGTCTCAGGGATTCCAGGAATGGACGTTGTGGAAAGGGCAAGAAAACGGGAAGCCATTCCTCATTGGGACCATCTTGAGCACAGCGCCACTGCCGCGGATAGGCTGTGCGAAACCTTCACGTCTGAAGTGCGTCCCGTCACGACTCAATAGCTTGACACGAGGACTTAGTCTTCCTTGAGGCGCATCACAGGAGATCTTTAGAGGCGATGGGCATGATGACGGGAAATATGGTGGAGACTGTCCTTTGACGACTTGCGGTTTCCTCCGTGTTGAGTACACTTATATGCAAGAAAGGGTCGGCACTGGGTTCCGTCAATTTGTAGGAGATTCACATGACACTGATGTATAAAGACCCCGCTCAGTCGTATGTTCGACCGACCGTTCTCTCCTGTAAAACCTGCGGCTTCACGCGTGTTTTAGACGACTACCACCAGGCGAAGGGTCGAGCTGAATTGCATGTCAAGCTCTCGAAGCATTACGAGTTTGATCTCACAGCGTGCGAAGGGCCACGGGCTCCTAGCCTTAAATCCAGGGAATGATAACTGCCATGAGGGCTATTGAGACGTACTGAGTGTAAAAGGCCAACCTTCGCGGGTCATTAAGGAGAATAGCCCCAAATACCATGGCGCCCTTTCGACTGCCTTGTGGTGGACGAGACATTGTCTGCGTTTCATTCCTCCTCGCGCTCGTATATTCCATTCCCTGCTCTGCAGAAACCCTTCCTGATGGCGGAGCCAACTTAACAGTCAGTCGGTTCGGAGATTTTCTCGCGCTTCAAACGACGATCAAGCCGTCTCAAACGACAAGCCCGCAGTTTCAACCTCTCTTTGCTGGTCAACTGACGACGCAACACGCAGTCGGAATGCAATTAAATACATCCTTTCTCAATGGTGCGCTGAAGGGACAAGGCGAACTGCAGGATAATAGTCAGAATACTGTCGCAATGGGCGCGGTCGGAGGAGCATCGGACCACCGTAATGTACGCGTGAGTGTTAGCGCAGAGGACCGGGCTTTGCGCTATGGAATGAATTACCAAACCACGGGCGCAGCGTTCGGCGGCGCACAAGACCAAGGGCTCCAAGAAGCGTGGACGGAGTGGTCTTACCGTATCTTTCGTTTTCGCAGTGCCCTTAGTCAGCGGTGGAATAACATTAACCGAGATCCGACTCGGCCGCGCAATGAGACCGTTCAAAGAAAGACGTCAATTACGGCCGCTCAACCGAATTGGCCTGAACTGGCCGTCTCCTATACCCATGACGACTATGGAACAGCCTTTCTTCCCAGCGGCACATCCGTGATGAATACGCAGATCGACCGCTTTGAAACCTCCCTTCAATACGGCAAGCAATTGTTTTCGGCAAAATTCATGACTTCCTATTTCATGGCGCAAGATCTTCAACAATCGATGCGGGCGGACGGGAAGACTTACGCGGTCCAATTGGGGTACCACCCATTTGCCCATGTGGATATCATTCCGGTCGTAAGCATTCGTCAAGACTATCAACCGTCAAGTGCGACCCTGACCAATACGCAGTCCGCTACACTAAGCATCAGCTATAAATTTCGGCCCGCCTGCGAATGGAATACATCGGGCAGCATCGCTCGGATGTCCAGTGATACACATGCCATCCAAGGCGATTCCTCGCGCGTCAAAACTTCCGTTTCCTGGCTGTATGCCGAAACGGCAGCCATGAAAACCACGTTGCTTCTGGACGCCGGGTTCAGCGAGGACGTCAACTACGTTGCGAACAACACAGTCACGAACACCCAAGCCCTCTTACGTCTCCAGATGGCCGCACAGTAAACTCTTTTTATGGTGAGCAAACCCACGGCGAACTCCCGCTGTGTTCAATAGGTTCCTTCTATCCGTCTCGAAATGACCTCTCCTCACACCTGCACGACAAGGCTGTCCGCTGGCCCAATCCGGCCGCGCATGTGCCGAAGCCCAATCCGGCAGAATGAACGAGGCCGGATTGCGACTCAGGAGGAATGGGAGCGACTCAAGGCCGTGTTCGCGCCCCACCTGCGGCGGTTTCTGACGGTGGCGTAAGATGTGAGGCCACGACGAGGGGAACTCCTGAGCTTGGAGTGGTCGGACGTGGATCTGCGGCGCAAAGAGTTCACGTTACGAAAAAACCAAAAACGGTGAGGTCAGGATGGTCCTCATGACGCCGGCGGTCTATCCTGTCTTTGCGGAACTGCACCAGGAAGGTAGTGGGTCAGGAACGACGACTGGACACCAGTCGGGTGTTCCTGTATAACGGAAAGCCGATGGGGCGAATCAATACGGCGTTTAAGGCTGCGTGTCGCCGAGCCGGGATCAGTAACTTGTGCATTCATGACTTTCGCCACACGGCGGGTACTAATCTGAGGAAAGCCGGGGTCAATACGACTACGGCGGTGAGGATCGTGGGGCACAAGTCCGACTGCATGCATCGGCGGTATAACACCATTGAACCGGAAGACCTGCATCAGGCCGCCGCGAAGCTCCATGTGTACAGAGCTAACATGCTAATAACACCTGCGAGTGTCGCGGTTGGATCAGAAAGCGTAACTCCTCGAAAACCAAGCGAGAGCGGGCGTAGCTCAGTGGTAGAGTCCTAGCTTCCCAAGCTAGTTGTCAGGGGTTCAAATCCCCTCGCCCGCTCCAATTTTTCCTCCACTACGCTTGTCCTACGACTACGGCCCAATTGTTTGCCCTCTTTTCCTTCTCGTATGCTGCCTACTTGTTATCACTCAACCAAGGAGGCGGCGATGTCTTGTCCTCGTTGTGCGGGTTTAATGGTGTCGGTGACGTTGGAAGATCGAGAGAGCACCTATGTGAAATATCCGGCCTTAAAGTGTGTAACGTGCGGAAATGTGGTGGATCCGATTATTACAAGGCATCAGTTGGACGGCCAGCCCGTCTATCGAAAATAGTGAAGGAATCAACCGCTCATCCAGACATTTTGTGGAAGGGCTGTGGGTAAGTGGCCTGTGCACGTGAGTGAGTAGGCCATAGACGAGCACTTTATCAAGTTGCCTATTCTTTCAGCATTGTGGTGCTGAGGAAGAGACCACCAGATATTGGTCAAGGCCTTAAATCCTTGGGAATAGTTTATTGTATCCCCGCCGCATCTATGGGGGGCGGCGGTAGTGTTGGTTTTCCGCCGTCGGTCGTGCATACCCACCAGGAATCGGCTCCACCTGAAATGAGTCCACAATCGCCGGGCACAAATGGAGGCGCCATGGCGAGCGTTCCGTTCGGCTGAGCGGTGAGCAGTTCAGGATTTTCAGTCATGTAAGTTCTGCCGTCTCTCGATAAACGCTTGATGGTGTGGATTGGGACCGTACGATTATCATTATCGATAATCCGTAGACCGGTGACGGCCTTCTCCTGTACGGACGCGTTCAGGCGATTGCCATCCTTGGCATAAATCGTATGGTCGCCGTTGGAAAGTTGGGAGACATCGACGGTCACGGGGACTGCAGGGCGAAGTTGTGCTTTCACCGGCTGCGCCGTTGGTTCCGTCCCCCGAGTGCCACTGCATCCGGCCATTAAAGCGCCACTTGTACTGACTATACTGACCAAGAGCAGAGCCATCAGAGTTTTTTTCATACGCCCTCCTTGCCATGCCGGCGTGAGACCAGAGTGCAACCTGCCACTGATGTTTCCTTATAAAATGATACGGTGGCAATGCGGGGAACGCAATCACCCCTTGTCCTTAAAGGGTAGGCTGTGTGCTCTCGATCGGACTGATGATGCTCTCGTTTCAGCCGTGCTGTCTTCGCTGCAAATCCGGATAACGGTCCAGGATGTGGGCTGGGCAAGTTAGCTTGGGGATTTCAAGGGTCAGAAGCAAATTGGACCGCAGGTAATGATGGCAACGAAGAGCGGCCCATTCAGCAGCCAGACAGTCGGGAGTTCGTTTGGAACATCGGGATGCACCAACAACGGCGTCATTATGCGGACCGAACTCGTGCAGACCTTTGCCAGCGCCACGTTTGAGAATGTGCAGCAAGAGATGCGCAAGACCAGAGAGAACATTAGACTTCTCTCGTGACATT
>DATEPO010000114.1:0-5860 GCA_035273145.1 Nitrospiraceae bacterium | reverse complement strand
GGTTATGCCTAATAGGTAGAGCGGCGCAAGGGTTCAATATCGCGATCATCAGCAAGCACGAGTAGAATACCACTGCATTCCTTACGCTTTGCATCCAGGGGAAACTGCATGCCGTCCTTCATGTTGTACCCGACGTCCGTTGCAACATATCGATAACCGGACGATCGGCCGGCGGAAATTCAAAATTCGGCAAATCCTTGACGGCTACCCATCTCCATGCTTCACATCCCAGAGCTTGCGGTTCGCCACTTTGTAACGTGCAGTAGAAGAAATGCAACTCGACGACCTTCTCGGAATACTCATGTCTGATGATGTGAAAGGGAGAACCAGGCGTGATGTCGATGCCGAGTTCTTCCTTCAACTCACGCTGCAGACATTCTTCCAGCGACTCTCCCGTTTCTCGTTTGCCTCCGGGAAATTCCCAGAGCCCTCCTAGATGGACCCCGGCGGGCCGCTTGGTAATCAAATAACGATGATCCTTTTTGACCAATCCAGCCGCGACTTGAATCGTGTGTTTCATCGATCGGTGTTGACGCTCCAAGCTGAAAGCTGATGGCTCAGAGTTTATTACTATTCTTACCGCTTCGGTTCGGATCGAATGGGTAGGTCTTACAAAAACGTTTCATGGGACAGAGTAAACAATAGGGATCACGCGCGTTGCAGACCATCGAACCAAAATCCATCAACGCTTGGTTGAAATCATACCCTTTCCCCTTGGGAATTAAGGCCTCCGAGAGCTGCCACAAGGCATTCTTTTGTGCTTTCGGATCACCGGTCCCGATAAAAACTCGATGCAACACGCGCATCACATTGGTATCGAGAATCGGAGCATCCTCGTTGAAGGCAAATGAACGAATGGCTCCTGCGGTATATCGACCGATGCCCTTAAAAGACAGAAGTTCTTCCGATTCCTTCGGCAGAGTTCCGCCATAACGGGCCACCGTTTCGCATGCGATGCTATGCAATCGCAGCGGACGGACATTATATCCGAGGGGATACCAGGTTTTTTTAACATCGTCGGATGGTGCTTTCGCGAGATGATGAAAGCTCGGGTAGCGCTCGAGGAACTCATGATATTTGGGAATGACGCGATCTACCTGCGTCTGCTGCAGCATGACCTCGGACACCAAGATTCTGTATGGATCGGAAGTCTTGCGCCAGGGAAGGTCGCGACCATATTGCCGATACCACTTGAGCAGGCGCATCTGAAAACGGCGCTTTGCGCCTGCGTCAATCGCCACAAGAGGTTTGGGAGGGCGAGAAGAACGGCCTTTGGCGCGAGCCGGCGAAGTAGCGGGCGTAACAGTGCGGCGTGGCATGGTTTCGGTGGCACATTGTAGGGGCGGGGGAAAGCAAAAGCAATCCTCTTGCCGACTGCCGCTCCATGACACCTCACAGTACAATGGTCTATCGACCGCCTACGGCACACTCGCTTCTATGCGAAAACACTTGTTGATTCCCTCCGAGCAGGATGAGGTGACACTTGCGCTCAATGGGCAAGAGATCCGCTTAACGAACTTGCGTAAGATATTCTGGCCTCACCACAAGATCACGAAACGGGACTTGCTTCAGTATTATGTGAATGTCTCAAACTATCTTCTTCCGCATCTTATGGACCGTCCCATGGTCATGAAGCGCTATCCGAATGGCGCTGACGGAGAGTTCTTTTTTATGAAACGCGCGCCTACCCCGCGACCGGACTGGATCCAGATCTGCTCGATTCCACACAAGCGGGGTAACATCATTGATTTTGTCCTGGTTCAGAATTTGCCGGCGCTCCTGTGGGTCGTCAATCTCGGATGCATTGATTTGAATCCATGGTACGGCCGCTGCGATGACTACGATCGGCCCGACTTTCTTCACTTCGATCTCGACCCCGGCCCGGGTGCCGACTTTCAACGCGTGTGCGATGTCGCCATAAGGTTACGAGACCTTCTTGGCGAACTTCACATGCCTACCTTTCTAAAAACGACTGGATCCAAAGGATTGCATATCTATGTCCCGATCGTCCGAGAACCGGTCCAAAAAGAGGTGTGGACGGTCGCGAAAGACATTGCCCAGGCGATGGAAGCGCGCTATCCCAAGCTCGTGACTGCCGAATATCGCATTGCGAACAGGCCGTATGGGCGCGTGTTGGTCGATTACAATCAAAATGCCTGGGGGCGCACATTAGCCTCCATTTATTCGGTTCGGCCGAAGCCATTGGCGACCGTTTCGATGCCCGTTAGTTGGGACGACCTTGAAACGGGCATCCAGTTAACGGATTACCGGTTAGACAATGTGCCGAATTTACTTGAGAAGACCGGGGATCTCTGGAAAGCGCTGCTTGGGAAACAACGTTTCAATCTGTATGCCCTCGCCATGGCTTCGAAAACCTGATGCCGACCATTCGGCCCTCACCTGTCAGCACCGCCGCCGGAACATTGGACGCAGGCACGTTCCCCGACTTGTCGCTGCCGGTGCCGATTCCATTACCGCCGATGGAAGCCACGAGGGCGGACCAACTTCCTGACGGCGATGAGTGGCAATTCGAGCCGAAGTGGGATGGGTTCCGCTGTCTGGCGTTTCGAAAGGGCACAACGGTCGTCCTGCAATCTAAATCCGGTCAGCCGCTCACCCGATATTTTCCTGAATTAGAGCATGCTTTCGCATCGCTGCCGTCTCACGCATTCGTCTTGGATGGGGAAATTGTCGTGGCTCAGGATGGACGACTCTCGTTCGACGATCTGCTGCTTCGAATCCATCCTGCAGCCTCGCGGGTGGCCAAGCTGGCGAAGGAGACACCTGCCACATTCATCGCATTTGATCTTCTGTATGATGCCTCCGAAGAGCCGTCCCTCATGACTCGCCCGCTCACCGAGCGGCGTACACGTCTTGAACGATTCTTTTCCTCCTTCCCGGAAAATCCGCTGATTCAGCTATCGCCCGTCAGCAGGGATCGGACCATCGCGTCACGATGGTTTACGGATCTCGGTGCCTACGGACTTGACGGCATCATGGCCAAGAAGATCCACGAGCCCTATCATGCCGGCGACCGCCACGCGATGATGAAGGTCAAATACATGAAGACGGCCGATTGCGTCGTCGGTGGGTTTCGGTATAGCTCGACACCCGCCAAGGCCGACAAAGCCAATCGTGCATCGGGAAGAACGGTCGGCTCGCTTCTCTTAGGGCTTTATGATACGGCCGGCTTGCTGCATTTCGTCGGCTTTACGTCTTCCTTTAATAAGGAAGACCGTGCTCGACTGAAAGACGCGGTCGAACCGCTGAAAGGCGGCGTCGGCTTCAGCGGAAAAGCTCCCGGTGGGCCGAACCGTTGGTCTCAAAGGCAGAGCGATGACTGGGAGCGGGTCGATCCAGTGCTGGTGTGCGAAGTCCAGTATGACTATTTTTCACAGGGCCGCTTCCGACACGGCACAAAATTCTTACGCTGGCGGCCGGAAAAAGGTCCTCGTCAATGTACGCTCGATCAAGTTGAAGGAGACAGAACGGAAGAGAACTCCAAACGCGTGTTACGGAAAAATGACGATGCTCACAAACTGTTTCCTCGGTTGTTTCCTTAGCCCATTGCCTCGTGCCGCTCGCCTCGCGCCTCACTTCACATGCACACTCGATTGCGCCCCTCTTTCTTGGCTTTATAGAGATTTCTGTCTGCACCGATCAGGGCAATATCCAATCCGCCCGGCTCATTCCCATTGGGATCGAAGGTCGTCCCGCCAATGCTGATCGTGATATTTACCGGGGACGGTACTCCTTCGATCGAGATCGGCGCGTGGCTAACCGCCTGGCGGATGCGCTCACCAATCACCTGCACATCGACGACGGGAGGATGGAGCAGCAAGATAAATTCTTCACCGCCCCATCGCCCCAGCAAGTCACCCGGACGCGTTTGATGGCGCAGCACGCCGGCCACATGGCGAAGAACCTGATCCCCGACCGAATGTCCATATCGATCGTTCACCTGTTTAAAATGGTCGATATCCAACAGCAGGACTTCTATGACCTCATGGGTTTGAATGGCTCGCCACCACACACGTTCAGCAAGCTCGGTCCATCCTCTCCGGTTCAACAATTCCGTCAACGGATCGATGGTGGCTTGGTGTTCGAATAGATCTTTCAGTCTGCGCGCTTCCTCTTCTCTGCGCTTGCTCTCCGTCACATCGATAATGGATTCGACCGCCAAGAAGGTCTGGCCGCTTCGGATGGGAGCCCATTGAACTAAGATCCATCGTCCGTCAGGAAGAGCCACTTCAGAACTGGTCGTTTTTCCGGTTTCCAACGCCTCGGTGGCTCGACAAAATGTGCAGGGTTGTGCCGATTGAACGAACTTCTCATGACATTGTCCGCCCACCACCTCTCCGAACATGGCGCGACTCGAGCAGTTCTGAAACCGCACTTGCCATTGCTGCGTATCGATAAGAGAAATCGTCGCCGGACTCGCATCTACCAGTTCTTGGATACTGAACGTGTCGGGTGCATCCCTTGGCTCATCTGTGCTCATCTATCATCACTCTTAAAAAAAGGCTTATGGGTAAAATTGAACATGCAGAGACGCATGTTACGTGTCGGAGAATTACGTAGAAGATATCAGATAAGACTTTTACATGCAATCACTCAATTGCCCATCCATTCAACAGACAATCAATTGAGCTTGGCGTTTGACACAGCACATGAGTAATTTTTCGACTAAAAGGAAAGTGTATGCGATTAACCTCCTCCGACTTCGTCCTTCAGACACCATCGAATCGCCCCATGGCCCCGAGTCGGACTGTCAGGATCCGGACGTCTGTCACGGCCACATGGGGGCCTTGCCGAGTGCCTCCTGGTGTGCGCCAGAACGTCCCGGCAGGACAACGCGTTGGGCCGGTATCAACAGTTCCCGATAATACATAGACAAACTCCTCTCCCGGATGGGTGTGCGGCGGAACTACCGTGCCGGCCGCAAGGTGCGCTAGGTGAACCGATCCTTGCGGGACCGGCTCAGCCAAAGGGAGCAACTCCACGCCCGGCAAGAAGTCGATCTTTGACCATGGCACTCGCGTTGAATCGATGAACGTTTGGGTCTCGGACATGATGCCTCCATAAATCGATATGGTCAATTCGGTTTACTATATCAGATCCCGGGCCAGGACTATGCCGACACCATTTTATTGCAAAGCAGCCTGCGTCATTATGCCATGGACACGGTCCCGCGATGATCCGGTAGATCGGCGCAAAAGAGGTAGTTGAGGCGCTGCCATTCCGTTCCGCCCCCGCCGAAGCAATCACAAAAGCTGCTCAATCCCAAGCGTCTTGTACGCATTGGCGAAGGGATGGGATTCGCGCTATCGAGTAGTAACTTAAATCAATTTGCCGCGTCCGAAATGACGGACTTAGAACCTCAACTCGAGTTTTACTTTCAACAGGGTAGCACGCGGGCTCGTAGTGATTCGAGGATTGGTGCGCCCGGTGCGAATCGAACGCACGACCCACAGCTTAGAAGGCTGTTGCTCTATCCGACTGAGCTACGGGCGCGGGATGGAAGAGAAAGGAATCAAACTTAAAGGAACTTATCCGAGCGCCTGAATTAAAGGCGCTCGGTACTAGCTAGCTTGGTCTGGTCGGGGCGAGAGGATTTGAACCTCCGACATCCTGCTCCCAAAGCAGGCGCGCTACCGAGCTGCGCTACGCCCCGACTTGGACCGATTGTTCTAACCGCTGCAAAATGGTCTTCGCTTTGGCAAAAGCCTGTGCACGATGACTGATATGATTCTTTTCCGATGGTGTCAGTTCAGCTAATGTCTTCCCTAGTTGGGGAACTAAAAACACAGGATCGTATCCGAACCCTCCACTCCCGGCCGGACGTTGCGCAATCATACCG
>DATEPO010000113.1:0-2536 GCA_035273145.1 Nitrospiraceae bacterium | reverse complement strand
ATTACCTGCGACAGACGACCGAGATCGTCGTAGATGTACTGCGCCTGATCGGCGACAACGCTACTGATGGCGAGCAGCATCGCCACCACGGCAGCGAAACAGACAATCCGTATAGGGACGTTTGACATCATCAGAATGGCATTCCTATTACACTTAAATAGTTCATCCTATAGCCATGGCCAAAAAAAATGACTCTCCTCTGATCATCGCTACAGCAGGCATCTACAGCTTTTATTCCTCACCAACGTCAGGCCATGAGGGTCGACGACCGGTAGACTCACCATGGCACATGCGGAGATGTCCAGATGCAGCGGAATGGCTCCCTGATGCGATGTCAGACCAGGCGGTTTGTTGTCTGCCTGCAGTGAGACCCATGGAGACATTTTGATGAACAACTCGTTCCCACGTCATAAATAACGCTCGCTACCTTCACCTGTAACTCTCGAATTCGTGGCGAAACACGTCACATTCTTCACTGAAAATGCTCCGGGACACGCGGACGGGACACTTTTCTATTCCGTCTCACTTTAATACCCTAGCTTAGCCACTACTTCCCTCTCCAATCCCCCAATAGTTACTGACACCGTTGCTACGTCCCAGGAATCCGTAAAGGTCTTACGACAAATAGCTCCGTATCACCTAGGAATTAAAAAAATAAAACAAGATATACGATCGCAAAAATCGTGGTTATTACAAGCCCAAAGCCATAAAACATGCGTAAACGTATGCCCATCTTTCGCAGCATTTTTTCTCGTATATGTGACTCCTGAGGGTCAGCATATTGCAGCACCTGGCCGCTCCCCTGCAACCGATCGTCATACTCGACGAGCGCCGTATTGGAGCCGAAGGCGTTGCCGTTGACCAATGCCCGGGTCGGAATGAACTCAGGCGGCGCCCCGACATCTTGCGAGCGATAGGCCCGCCGGATCACCACGGGGATGCGACCGGGCAACACCAGATCGGTCGATTCCACCGCGAGCTGCCCGCTGGCCAAGAGATGAAGCCCAGCGCCGTCAGCATGGCCGCGGCCTAGGCGATGAAGCTCGCGCCACAGCAAAACTTCGGCTGCCCCACCCCCGGATCCGGAATCACCGTCCTGCCGTCTTGACTGACCGTCCCCTGCCCATACATCTTCCATTGATGCGAGGTCGCATCAGCGGATGGCGCTTCATCGTAATACCAGAAGTTCATCCGCTCCCCGGGCTGAGCATTGGGATCATTAGGCAGAATGATCGGAATCGGCCGACTGGGATAGCCGCCGCCCGGCTTGCCGAAGTTGAACATGTACACCTGCTTCGCCGGGATATTCGGCGGCAAAGTCGGAATCGGCAACCGATCGATGGCCACGGGTGTCACGGAGACCTTGACGTTCGGTTGCCCATCCTAGCCGGTGATCGTGGTCCCGGCCAGAATCATCATGGTGAAGTTCGGCACGTCCTGCGGCGCAATGGTCGATGACCCACCCTGGGCAATCGGGAAATAATTCTGGCTCACTTCATGGAGAAACACCGGATACGGCAAGACGTTCGCGACACCGGGCTGAATGGTCATCTGCACCGGGAGGCTGCCGGGGTAGAGGCCGGACGGGCCATCGATGAGCAACACTTGCGCGCCGGTCGGCGGATTCGTGAACAAGAAATTGCCGCTCGCGTCGGCGGTCACGCTAAGCGACCCGATGTTCACGCGGGCGCCAGGAATCGGCGCGTCGTCTTTCGTGGCGAGAATCCGGCCGGCGAGGGTCGTGCATCCATTCCGGAGTTGAATTGAAACGATGCGTGAATCACACGAGTGTACGGTAGCCAAGGTTTGAAGGAAACAAGAGTAAACTTGTAGTACATCTTCGCTTCCTACCCTATTTGTGAGTTCCGTTCCCAAAGAAATTCTGGCTCGCTCTGCTTTTGAGCGATCCATCGTGCCCACACAAACAGCGCATCACTCAACCGGTTCAAGAACTTAATTAACACGGGTTCGACCGCTTCTTGGCGCGCCAGCCCCACACACAAGCGTTCCGCCCGTCGACATACGGTCCGAGCCTGATGTAAGAATCCAGAGACTTTCCCACCGCCAGGCAAGATAAATTCTTTGAGCGGCGCCAAATCTTCCTGACAGGCGTCAATTGACCGTTCCAGCTTGACCACATCTTCTTCAGTTACGCGCGGCATATTGGGAAATACTTGGCCGGGTGTCGTGGCCAAGAGGCTGCCCAGATCAAAGAGTTTATTTTGTACCCAACGAAGCGTCTCTTCGAGGTGCCGCACAGCGTCTTGATCCGTCTGCCTCTCGGCATTAAAGACGCGCACCACGCCGATGGAGGCATTAAGTTCATCCACAGTTCCATACGCCTCGACCCTGAGAGAGTCCTTCGACACTTCCTGCCCTCCGGCCAATCGTGTCTTTCCGGCATCGCCGGTGCGCGTGTAGACTTTTGTGATTCGCATAGCTTTTCCTCTATGTTAGAAGCTTTACTTCAGATCCTTCAATCCAGTCATGTTCACAATCGAAGTCCACTGGAGATGCTGTCGCAAATGATCGGCCC
>DATEPO010000112.1:0-19290 GCA_035273145.1 Nitrospiraceae bacterium | reverse complement strand
CAGTTCGCGCGGTGCGGTTGGTGCGAGAGGGGGGACTTGAACCCCCACGGTTTCCCACGAGATCCTAAGTCTCGCGCGTCTGCCAGTTCCGCCACTCTCGCGCACCATGTTGTCGAAGAGGTTCGGAACCATTCGCTGTTCAGACTTGAGTAGGTTGTAGTCTTACGGCCCCGCGTCTGTCAAGAGACTCTACGGCTTGTGCACGGCTTGGGATCTGTGGTCTCAGTGGATAAATCATGCTCATACTCAGTATAGTAATGAAAGACCTCAGAAGCCTTGTGTTCACCTGGTTTTTTCTAGTCGTATTGGAGGTGCGGTATGATTCGACTGGCACTTGTGACGTTCATCAGTCTGATGATCTGGTGCTGGGGAGACTCAACATGGGCCTCTCGTGAGTATTTCACCGCTGAACAGAAGGAGCAGCTTTCGAAAGCCAACACAGTCCTTGTCGAAACAATTGCGATCACGGATAAGGGCACCGTGCCGTCAGAAACTTTAACGAAGACCGTCACCCAGCGTCTTGAGCAGGCCGGCTATAAAACCGTAACGGATCCCTCCCAACCTCATGACGTCGTGGTCCGTGTCAAATGCGAGCAGCGAAAAACGTGGGAAGGCACGACGCCGTCGGGTGGAGATGCGGACCTGCCCGACGCGCCATTGAGAATTTGGAAAGGGCCAGCCTGCCAATTTAATTATCTATTGGGGGGAACAAAGATTAAATGGCAGCGAGAGGTGCGAACCGATTTCTCAGACGCGAGTGAAGCCGCGCAGTCGGCTCATGCAGATGATCCCGGAGCCTATGCGCTGGCCAAATTGAACGAGCGATTGCAGCAGTACGACTTTCCTGTCACGTTAGCCGCCGAATGGGGCCAAGCGGACCGCCTACTCAAGCTGCTGGACTCGTCCGATACCGATAACGTCCGTAAATTGAAAATTATTACGTTGCTCGGCGACATGATGAATGACGAAGCGCTTCCAAAATTGAAAGAAGCGCTGCAGGACAAGAACCTGGCTCAACAGGCAGCCGTGGCGCTCGGCAATATTGGTAAGGAAAGTATCCCCATTCTCATCGATATGCTAAAGACGTCCAAGGATCCCGCGCTTCAAATCGCCGCGGCCAAAGGGTTAGGTCAAGTAGGGGCTCTCCATGGCGACCCTGCCATCATTCCTCCCTTGCTGGACATGCTGTTTAAGCCGGACGTCGATATGGCCGTTCGTACTGAAGTGGTCTGGGCGATTGGGAAAATGCCAGACAAGCGAGCCATCGATCCTTTACACAAGTTGGACCGAGAGCTTCAGGCCGTTCGCACTGACGATCCTGCTTTTAAAAAATTGAAGGAAGCGGCTTTCTGGTCGCTAAAGATGACCGATACGGAACTGTCCTCGGAAAACCCTTAACCAAGGAGCGGGGCGAAGGATAAAATCGGCGGCGGCATAATCCGGGTCGGGCAAATCGACCATCAATGCGCAGAGGGTGTTGAGTCCGCACCCTCTCCCTCACCGCTAGCCATGCCGAAACCAGCGGTCGCGTAGCTGGAGCATGCCCGACACGTGGATCCCATCTAGTACCTCATGCAGTGCGGACACCAGCCCGCCTCCGGCCGCCCGGTTTTATTCAAACAACCAACCTTCCTAGCTTGACCTGTCCGGCTCCTCTGCCGAGTGTTAACACATTCCCATCATCCAGCGCCCGAAACTCCATATAGTGACCGTCTTTCCGGATTAGGTTATTGAAAGACTCCGGAGTGAGAGGTACATACAGCTATCGTTAGGTATTGTCGCCACAGTTATAATGGTTATCAATACATCTAAGAGAAAAGGAATAAGAGCACAATGAATGAAGGAGGCGTTTATGAAAACGAGTACGATCATTGTCACAATCGCTCTACCGATGTCCCTTGTGCTCGGTTGCTCGACAGGACTGACATCCGAAGGATATTCATCAAGACTACAAGAGCAAACCATGGTGCAGGAGATGAACCTGCATCAGCCGGGAAAGATCGGTCCAATGGCGGCCAGTCGACAGGATAATGCGGCGTTGCGCGTGACCCTCGCCGAGCATCCAGTTCTATCCAAAGAGAGTCAGGCGACCACGGGAACCGTAAACGAGATGGTGGAAGGAGCAGGGCTGCCGCGGCCAATGGATTATACTGCACGTGAACCGGAACCGAGGAACGTCCAGCCAAGGCAGCGTGGATAGCACAAAGAAGCCAATTCATGAAACCGGAGACATTCTTCCGATAAGGTTGAATGGTACTCCCACGCTCTTTGGTCGGGATGGGGGTAGCGATGCTGCTCTCATCCCGACTACCACTCGACATTTGGGACAATATCGGGCAGTTCGGATAGGATGCCGGGAGCGGGCAACACAAGGCACGCCATGGGGATCCCAGCCAAGACCGAGACCGTACCCATGATGGCATACCATGCGCAGCAGAAATGGGCCGTGGCTTCAGGTTTGCTGTCGCATCGAATCCGTTCACGTGAACCAGCGTATCGGCAGTGTCGTGATTCACTATAACCCTCGGGACGCCAACTCGTTGGATGTGTAGGCATCGTCCGGGCCCCCGTAGCAACAATGGTCGACCTTGTGCCCGGATCTTGCCGTCATCGACGGTGCAAACCGTTCGGCGGCCGCATGGCCTGTCAAACGCACGCTGAATCGCCATTGCGGGGTCTATGGTTAGCCTTCTTGGCATTTCCGCTTCATCCTGTCAGGTATATGAAAAGGAATTCGGCTTGGGTCATTACTAAATCTTTGCAAGGTTCCCGCGATGTGGACGCTGGAGAATTTCAACTACCTGCTCCTTTTAACTCAGTTCCAGTCGAGGAGAACTTGACCTGATTCGATGGGAAGCATGTCGTGAACGCTTGTTTCCATGGATCAGGACAAAGGACGAGCGTTCTTGCCCTGTCCAGTCCGGCGGCACGTGAGGCACATCCTGCCGATTTTCTCTGAGCTCACGGGCTTTCAAGTAACCATATTGTCGTTGGAACACGCCGAGTAACCGCTCTAATTCTCCCATCGCTTCAAGTAGAGAATTTCTCGTCAATTTTCCCCAGCGTTTCTTGAGTATTCCCTTCAATTCCTTCATCCCGCCATTCCATTGATCTTGGTTCATCGTACCCCCTTCGACTCAGCGAACGGCCTCAATTTTTCTCATCGGCAACCTGAAGACACCGGCCAACCGGCGCCAAAAATGGTCAGGCCTGTCCGGCCCACATGACTGTTCCGTATGACGTGCGTGAACCAGCGATGTATTCACGATTTGCGCATTGAGGTGATCTAAACACACACTGCACAGCAAGAGATACGTACGCCCGGGGAACAGACGGGTAAAGACCGCTCGATCGATTCGCCGACACATGCTACAGCGCACGATCACTCCTGCCTATACGACAGACCGCTGCAAGAATGGTGGACACGATCGTTCGCGGAATCCATACGTCTCCCTGCCCAACGACGCGGACGGCCTTGGGCAACAGAGTCCTCACCACTGCCTTACGCAGGTATCCACGTGCTCCAAGCGAGAGCGCATCAAGTAGACGCCTGCGAGAGGTTCGTTCGCCAAGGAGTATTACCATCGTCGAGGGACTCTGATGACGGACTAGCGGAAGGATCGAGACGCCATGAATCGATGAAATTTCCCAATCCAGTAAGAGCACATGGGGCTTGAGTTTGAGCGCCTTCATGACTTCATAGGTTGTTGCGGCTTGGCCGATCACGGCAATCCCAGTCTCCGCCAGAAGCTGCTTGATATAGGAACTGCGCAGAGCCTTCTGTTGGTCCGCCACCACGACGCTAATCGCACTCATGTCGGCCTCATCAATAATAATGGCCTGACAGTAAAGGGTTGACGAAGAGGAGATCAATAGGACTTAGGTCCCAGCAACTTCCCGAATGGGTGCGGAGCGATACAACGTTGAGAGATAGAGCACGCGAGAATTCAATCTGGGGTGAGGATTGATCGAAAGGCGAGTCAAAGAAAGATTACGCTCGACGCGACCGTACGTTCAATGCCATGAGACGTGCCAATTGATCAATGAGTTTTCCAACCATAGCCCGGGAGACCCACGATTCGCCGGCTGCCACGGCGTGAACGGCTTTGACGAGAAACCGCTTGAGCAGCTTCGCATCGAGATATCCACGCGCGCCTTGAGAAATTCCAGCGAGAACGTGGGCATCGGAGGCGTGCCCTGTTAGCAAAATGATCTGCGTCCGGGGACTCTTCGTTCGAAAAAGGGGAAGCGTCGCGGCATCGTTTGCTCGGGCCATCTTGAGATCCAACAAAAGAATATGCGGTCGGTGCATGGCCGTTCCAATGGCTTCGGGAACAGTTTCGGCGGTTGCGACGACCGTCACTCCCGGAGCCTCTTCAAGAAGACGTACACAGACGCCGAGCCTTCGTGTGTCAGAATCGGCAATGACGACAGTGATGGATGGCACGTTCTTCCTTATGCCCTATCGCAGGGATGGCCGGTGGCCATTGACATAGAGAGCTAAATGTAATCGATCCGATACGCCCAATTTTCTAAACACCGACGTCAAATGTGCTTTGACCGTTTTCTCCGAGACGTGCAATTGATGCGCGATTTCCTTATTACTTGATCCGCCGCCAATTTGCTGCACAATTTCCTTTTCGCGGGGTGTGAGTACATCAAGAGAAGGGTCTGCCTCCGGAAGCGACCGGTTTCTCTGCTGTTCGGTAAGCGACACCAGCGTATCCAGCAGATGAGAAATGACTTTGCGGCCGACCCACACTTCACCCTTCTGCACCATTTTGACGGCCTTGGCCAAGAGCGTGGAATCCATATCCATGCTGCAGTAGCCCTTGGCTCCCGCCTCAAGCATCAAGGCGCCTTCCGTTTCCGTTGGAGTCGTGGTCAGTAAGATAATGCGCGTCGAAGGACTGATTTTCTGGAGACAACTAAGGCCATCCAGACGGTGGAGGGCCGGCATCGAAAGATCAAGCAACAAGATGGCAGGCTTCAGCGCGGCAAGCTTCTGCTCGACCATGGAACGATCGATCGCTTCATAAAGAATGGCAATTTTCTGGAGAGCTTGTACCCATTGCGCGCGCCTTGCCGACACGTCGCTTGCTATGAGGACTTTGAGGACAGCCGCCCCATGACCCGACACCATGTCTTTCTTGAACCCTTTCAGTTTGGCTTCAAAGACAGCGCCTCCAAACTGTACCAGCTTTTCCCTAAAAAGTCTTTTGCCCCATGGAGTTATTAGTAAGCGATTCTCAGCAAATCTTTATCATTGCGGGAAAAAACACCGCTATACGTACACTCCACCAGCTTGCCGCCTACAGGGCTGCATGTTAAGATGCAGCCCTTCTAAGTATAGCTAAAAAATCCCGTGGAGAGGTGCGAGAGTGGCCGAATCGACGTGCTTGGAAAGCACGCGTCCTGGAAACGGGACCGTGGGTTCAAATCCCACCCTCTCCGCCATTCTAGGCGCGACGGAAACTGTCAGGCTGTCAAGGTGTAGGCAATGGGGCCCCAGACAACCTGACGACAGTGAACGATGAACGCGATAAAGCAGCGTCGCGCGGCGCGACTCCTATTTCAGAAGGGAAACGTCGCGAAGCGATTCCGCTTCCAGTAGTCAGTGACCGTTGGTACGTGGCGCGCACTGCCTGGAGGTTGTCACCTGAGTGTTTCTATCGCGCCAAAGAGCGTAGCGACAAGGGGCTGGGCCCTGTGCAACAAGCTCCTGTGAACCCCGCCAGGTCCGGAAGGAAGCAACGGTAAGCAGATCGGTTTGTGTGCCGCAGGATCACCTGGCCCCGTTTTATCAAGACGTTCAAGGTGAATCGTTATTCGAGAATCGAGACTCCAAGTACTCCAGCAAGTAAGTAATTAAGTAACGGCTTCGATCAATTACTCATTTACTTATTTACCCAATTACCTTCCCTTTTGATTCAACGAATAACGACGAACGAACCAATGGATTACCAGGTCTCCGCCAGGAAATATCGCCCCGCGTGCTTTCAAGACGTAATGGGCCAGCCCCATGTCGTGAAGACCCTAATGAACTCGATTGCCGGGAAACGAATCGCGCACGCGTTCTTGTTCTCCGGCAGCCGCGGCGTGGGAAAAACAACAGTCGCGCGCATTCTCGCCAAGGCGCTCAACTGCGAACAAGGCCCCATCGGCACACCATGCGATCACTGCGCCAATTGTTTGGAAATCGCACAGGGGAACTCCGTCGACGTAATCGAAATCGACGGCGCCTCCAATACCAGCGTCGATGACGTGCGGGAAATCCGTGAGAACATCAAATTTACCCCGTTTCGTGGACACTATCGCGTGTACATCATCGATGAAGTGCACATGCTGTCGAATTCGGCCTTTAACGCCTTGCTGAAGACGCTTGAAGAACCGCCGGCCCACGTCGTCTTCATTTTTGCCACGACGGAAATTCATAAAATCCCGGCGACCATTCTCTCTCGGTGTCAGCACTACAATTTCCGTCGAATTGCCCGGGCCGAAATTATTCAACGGCTGCAATATGTTGCCGAGCAAGACGGCATTACCCTGGAAGACCGAAGCTTTCTCTCCATCGCGCGGGCCTGCGAGGGAAGCATGCGCGATGCGCTCAGCCTGCTGGATCAAGCTGTATCCTTTGGTGGAAAAAGCATTCGGCATGATCATCTCCAGTCGCTCCTGGGCTGCGTCCCACATGAACTGATCCGCGATATGATGGATGCCATGTTGACGCATGATAGCCCAGGCGCGGTACATGTCATTGCGCGGCTGCTGGACCAAGGTCACGATCTGCGGGCCTTTTGCGCAGAACTCGTCGAGCATGTCCGCAATCTCTTAGTGGCTTCTGTGGCTCCAGATTCACAGGACATGCAGTGCCTCAAAGGGCTGATCGATCTTTCAGAGGAAGAAATTTGCCAAATCGCCGCTGAGGCGAAGCGATGCACGACGGAGCAGCTCCAGGAACTATTTCGGATCTTTTCGCAAGCCGAAGATACGTTGCGCGTCAGCCCTCGTCCCCGCTTCGTGTTAGAAGTGGCCGCCATCCGGGCGACTCGCCTAGAAATGACTGAGCCGTCGGCTACGGTCACCATGGCTGCTCCATCGGCGGCCACGCCGGCTGTGAACTCCATGTTGACTGATAAAGACAATCGAGCGCCACAAGCCGTCCCGGTTAGAGCATCTGGCCATGTGCCTCCACAACAAAGTGTCAGCCGCTCTCCAGCCGAGAGCCGTACGGTTTCAAAAAGCGTTCAATATCAGCCTACAGCGGATCGCCCTCAGCCATCCCCATCGAGAGAACGCTCTCACGCGCCTTCCTCACGACCGCGATCAGAGACTACGGTTCCGACATCGTCATCCACTGTTTCTCCAAAACCTTCTGCCGTCGTTCGGCCAAGTCCCATGAAACACACCCTATCCTGGGAAAAAGTGGTAGAGCGAGTCGAGCAACAGCATCCGAACATCGGTCCCTTTCTCGCCAGGGCCACATTTGTGGGCGCGGAAAATGGTGAGGTGACAATCGGCTATGCCCCTACGGCCTCCGTTGCGCTGGCTCGCGTGCAAAGGGAGGAGGCGCTCCAAATAGTTAATGGAATCTGCACTCAGATTGTCGGCCGACCAATGCGACTTCGCGTAGTCGAGTTACATGAGGGACAGCGCTCTGGGCAAAGCGTGGCCGAACTCCGTGCCGTCAAGGAGCGTGATCAGAAGCATCAACTGCTCGAACAATCTCGTTCCCACCCTCTAGTCAAGCAAACCCTCGCGATCTTCGGAGGAGATGTTGTGGACGTACGACAAACTGCCCCACGAGAGGAGACACCGTGATGTCGAAGAACCCGTTCGGGAACATGGGCAACATTATGAAGCAAGCCCAAGCCATGCAAGAACAGTTGGCGAAGATTCAAGAACAAGCCGCTGTGAAGACCGTACAGGGCACGGCGGGCGGCGGCATGGTCACCGTGACAGCCAATGGCGCCATGGAAGTAGTGGCTATCAAGATCGATCCCGAAGTCATGAAATCGGGCGATATAGATATGCTGCAAGATCTTATTGTCGCGGCCACCAGCGAAGCGCTCCGCAATGCCAAGGACATGATGGCCAATGAGATGAAAGGCATCACGGGGGGCATGCGGATACCGGGTCTCTTCTGAAGAGACGCTGAAGATGGACTGGGAACCCTAAGCGATGACCATCTCGGTTGTTCAGTCAACACTTCCGTGTTCAACATTCATCGTTTGGACATTATGGGCATTGATAATCAGGGTCTCCTGACGCGGCTCATCCGCGAATTGGTGCGCCTGCCCGGCATAGGCCAGAAGACGGCCCAGCGCTTGGCGTTCCATATTCTGAAAGCAGAGAGGGACGACGCGCTGCGATTGGCGGAAGCTATCCGGGCTGTCAAAGAGGGTCTTTCGTTTTGCCGTCAATGCCGCAATATTGCCGAACACGAGCTGTGTGAGTTTTGCGTCGATCCAAAACGAGATCGCACGAAGATCCTTGTCGTGGAAGAACCGAGCACGCTTTACGCAATTGAACGGGCCGGTGGATTTCGGGGCCTCTACCATGTGCTCCTTGGTTCGCTGTCGCCACTCGATGGCATCGGTCCCTCGGAGATCCGCGCGCAAGATCTGGCAGACCGACTGAAAGAGAGTGAAGTCGAAGAGGTCATTCTTGCGACAAATCCTACGATTGAAGGCGAAGCAACAGCGATTTATCTCACGAAACTGCTGAAGCCCTTTGGTGTGCGAGTCACACGAATTGCCTATGGCATTCCAGTCGGGATGGATATTGAATATGCGGATGAAGTGACCTTACTAAAATCCATTGAGGGCCGCCGCGACCTTTGAGCTTCTCGGCTCATCTTCATTTGAGATTCATCCATTGACGATCAGAATCCGGATTGCTATAGTGGGCCACTTTTCAAGCTGAGAAGGGGGTGCCATGCCAAAGAGCATAGCTAAACCTGTGAAATCAAAGCGATCGACACCGAAGATTGCCACGAAGAAGATCACAAAGCGTACCGGGAAATACGAGGACATCCGGAAAGACCTACAAGGCCAACGCCTGGATTTACTCCAAGAAGCTGGAGAGGCGTTGACCAATCGTCCGGAGTTCGCCGCATTTCCTGACTTGAGCGACCAAGCCACGGCCGAAGTTGACTCCAACTTTGAGCTTCGGCTGAAGGAGCGTGAACAGAAGTTGCTCAAGAAAATCGACGAGGCGCTGGAACGCATCGCCACGAATACCTATGGCATTTGCGAGCGTTGCGGAGAAGAAATTCCTTACAAACGGCTCAAAGCCCGTCCGGTGACAACGCTTTGCATAGAATGCAAGACTCAGCAAGAGGAAGAAGAAAAGATACGTGCGTAGTTACTGGCAGTGCAACGCCTTATCGTCGTAGCGCCTTGATCCGTTCTTTAACGTGGGCCATCCGTTCTGCTTCTTCCGGGATTCCTTCCACAAGCGCCAAGTACGTTTCATATTCTCCGATCGCCCGCTTTGTATTGGTCTCTTCATAGCTCTCTGCGAGATTGTACCGAGCGAGCGGATAGTTTGGCTTCAGCAGTACCGCCTTCTCTAGAACCTTGACGGCTTTGTCGCGCTGTTTCAGCTTCATATAGACCGTCCCAAGATTGTTGAGCACCTCAGGCGCGTTCGGCCGAACAACCAGCGACTCCTCCATCTCCTCGCGTGCTTGATTCAATTGACCTTGGCCTTCCAGGGCGACTCCCAAGCGGTGGTGGGCTTCGGCAATCCATACCTTATCTGTAAACCCGAGCGACAGAGCCTTCCGGTACGCTTCAGCGGCTTTCTCATACTCCTTTGAATCGCAGTAGCCGAGTTGTGCGGTCTGTCCACGAGCAAACTGCTGAAGCGATAAAAATGGCTCCTTGGCGTCTTTCTTTTTTCCGGCGATGAGACCGTCCTTGGCCTGAGCACCTCCTAAGCGAGAGACGAACTCGGGATAAGGTGACAGCAAGCTGACATAGGGATCGATTGAAAATGACACCATCGCTAATGTCTGACTCGATCCCTCTCCGGATATCACATATTGGGTGGTACTCTTTTCATCCCCAGTGAGATACAGCGTTCCGCTGTTTAAGTTCTCGTGGTCGGCAAGGCTCGCACCGGAAAGATAAAATTCAGAATCCGGCTTCAACTGGGAGATGGTCCGGCGAAGAACCGGGTAGGGCTTTAAGCTCAAGCCGTTTCGAAAAATAAAGACGGCGCCGACCATCAGGCCATCCTCATCGAAAAAATACGATTCTTCTGCTCCATGGGCGTTTTCTGAGACAGGGATCTGCAATTCTTCGCCGCTTCCCCAAGCCGTTCGCTTGAGGCTCGTAAGTGGATGGCGCTGGAGAAAGGCGTCCTTTCGATCGCACGGATGAGCCGTTGTCAGCAGGGTCAGATCACTGGCGGAAGGAGGAAGGGGATTTCGAGGAGACTCGGCGCACGCCGCAAGCAGCATGGCGGAGCACAAACACAACGCCCCGATCCAGAAAGATCGGGGCGTTGCAGAATGAATGACGGCCGCGCCGTATGTCGTATGAGGAGAAACCGCTCGAGGATTACTGCACTCCGTAAGATCGGTTCGGACGTTGCGTATGGAGGGCCGCATCTTCAGGCGTATATCCAAATAAAGCCGGTGATCCTGATGCCAACGAGTACAGCGGGCGGTTCACGCCATAATCGAGCGCGACCCCGATCGGATTCAACAGAAACCCGAGCCATCGAATCGGGTTGTCGTCAACAGGGGAATTGGCGACGGGATCAGTGTACAGATAATTGAGACTGTCCAGCGGCCATGCCGTGCCGGCCTGGTATGATTGCGACACCGGCTGAGTCCCGGCACATCCGCCGACAAGCACAGCGACCAGCACCATCATTCCAAGCAAAAGCCGCGATTCACGCATCATTCACCTCTCTGTGGCCTCTGACGTACGAAGTAAGTCTATCTCCGGTCCAATTTTTTGTCCAATTAGAAGGATCGGGATAGGCCGAGAGAGGTGAATCAGAACAATGGTGGGCGATACTGGTATCGAACCAGTGGCCTCTTCCGTGTGAGGGAAGCGCTCTCCCACTGAGCTAATCGCCCACGGAGCGGAAGTCTAACATAGCCATTTTACATGCGTCAAACCACGTGATTCAGCCCTCATTTGCTTGACTTCCTTTTTGGCCCGTCCTTAGAATGCCGTTGGCCTAAGCACATGCGTAATGAGGTCGTCATAATTGGGGGAGGATTGGCAGGGTCGGAAGCCGCCTGGCAAGCGGCTTCGCGCGGAGCCCGTGTCACGCTCTACGAAATGCGCCCTAAAGAGCCGACGCCGGCGCATAAAACCGGCTTCCTGGCTGAACTCGTCTGTTCCAATTCCCTGGGGTCGGGCGATATGCTAAGCGCTCCTGGCATTCTGAAAGAGGAAATGCGGAGCCTCAATTCGCTGGTTATCCGTGTCGCAGACGAGGTTCGTATTCCGGCGGGATCGGCCGTTGCGGTCGATCGCGACCAGTTCTCTCAGCGCATCACACGCACCTTGGAAGAACATCCCAACATTCGCATTCTCCATGAAGAGATCAAAGACATTCCAGCGGATTGCGTCTGTGTCATTGCGACCGGGCCGTTGACATCCGACAATCTCGCCGGCTCGATTCGCAATCTCACCCATGACAAGAGCCTGTATTTCTTCGATGCCATTTCACCGATTATCGATGCCGAATCCATCGATATGGATCGAGTTTTTCGCGCATCACGCTACAACAAAGGCACGGCCGACTATTTGAATTGCCCCATGGACCAACCTACTTACGATCTCTTTTATGATGCGCTGATGAAAGCCGACAAAGTGCAGCCGAAAGAATTTGAAAAGGTTCCCTATTTCGAGGGGTGTATTCCAATTGAGGTCATGGCAGAGCGCGGACCACAAACCATGTTGTTCGGTCCTCTGAAGCCGGTTGGCCTGGAAGATCCGAAGACCGGTGTTCGGCCTCACGCCGTCGTCCAACTTCGCGCAGAAAATCACCATGGCTCCTGCTATAACATGGTGGGATTTCAAACAAAGCTGACGTACCCGGAACAGCGGCGAGTGCTGCGGATGATACCGGGGTTAGAAAAGGCGGAATTTCTCAGGTACGGCAGCCTCCATCGCAATACGTTCATTAATGCGCCCCGGCTGCTCAAAGAGACGCTCCAGTTGAAAGCCCGCGGCACGATCTTCTTTGCGGGACAGCTGGTAGGGGTGGAAGGTTACACCGAATCGGCGGCGATGGGTGGGCTGGCTGGGATCAATGCGATGCGCGGACTAGCAGGACTCACGCTGCTGACGCCCCCTTTGACCAGTGCACATGGAAGCTTGATCAACTATCTCACGACGTGCAACCCGAATCATTTTCAACCGATGAACACGAACTACGGAATCTTCCCTCCCCTTCCGAAACGTGTACGCGACAAAGAGGAAAAGCGGCGTTTGATCGGTGAGCGTGCCGTGAAGGATCTTGAAGAATGGAAGATGCGATCCGGGCTTTCGTGACGTGCCTAGAGGTCGAACGAGGAGCGTCACGCGAGACGATTCGCGCCTATCACTCGGACCTGCGCCAATTCCTCGCGTTTGCCAAGACTATCCGGGATACACAGGGTGAGCCGTTCATACCCGTCATGGTCGACTCGCTCCTGATCCGCAGCTATCTGGCTTTCTTGGACCGACACCAAGAAAAGAAAGCCACCCTGGCCAGAAAATTGGCCACGCTACGCAGTTTCTATCGGTTCCTCTTGCGGGAAGGGCGGGTGGCGGCCAATCCCGCAGATGACGTCCATACGCCCAAACTGCCGCAGCATCTCCCTCGCGTGCTGACAAAAGACGATGCCAATGCCTTGATGGAATTTTCCGATGGCCATTGCCTCGCGGATCTGCGCAACCGCGCTATTTTAGAGACCTTATATTCAACAGGTACACGCGTGGGTGAACTGGTTGGCATGAATTGGGAGGACATCAATCTCAGTGACGGTATTGTGCGGGTCAAGGGCAAGGGTCGAAAAGAGCGTCTGGTTCCTATCGGAGCCGTCGCGCTGGAAGCGATCAAAGAATATCAGGCAGCTCTTCATCGCTCAGCACTCAACACTCCGCATTCGGCACTGAACGAGGCGGCCGTCTTCCGCAATGCACGGGGTGGACGTCTCACGGCTCGCAGTATCGAACGGCTGGTCGCAACCTATTCCAGCAGACTGCCGGTGGGGCGAATCAGCCCTCACGCGCTGCGGCATTCCTTCGCCACCCATCTGCTTGATGAAGGTGCGGACCTGAGAACGATTCAAGAATTATTGGGACATGCCTCACTCGATACGACGCAAAAGTATACGCATCTCGCGATGGATCAGTTACTGAAAGTGTACGATCAAACGCATCCACGCGCCAAGGGAGTATCGACTAAAAAACCACCGAATCATGGAGCGTCCTCGACATGATACGAATTCGTTCCACCACGATCCTCTGCGTAAGCCGAGACGGCTCCGTCGCCATGGGATCCGATGGACAAGTGACTGTCGGCACGACGGTCATGAAGAGCAATGCCAAAAAACTTCGCCGCCTTCATAAGGATCAGGTCTTGGCGGGATTCGCAGGTGCGACGGCAGACGCCTTCACCTTATTCGAAAAATTCGAGACCAAACTGGAGGAGTATCGAGGCAACCTGACTCGCGCCTCGGTCGAACTCGCCAAGGATTGGCGAACCGACCGCATCCTGCGCCGGTTGGAAGCGCTGCTGGCCGTCGCAGATAAGGACCATGCCTTCGTCATCTCCGGCACAGGGGACGTCGTCGAACCGGAGGACAATATTCTCGCCATCGGCTCCGGGGGGCCTTACGCCCTGTCAGCCGCACGCGCTCTTTTGCGGCACTCCAATCTCAGCGCGTGCACAATCGTCGAGGAGTCGATGAAAATCGCCGGCGCAATCGACATCTATACCAATCAGCAGCTTATAATTGAAGAACTGAAACCATAACAACGGACCACACCCATAAGATGGAACACGGACGGCACATTGAACAGCCCACCGACCTTTACAAACTGACCCCGCGGCAAATTGTCGAGGAATTGGATCGGTACGTCATCGGACAACGCGACGCAAAACGCATGGTGGCGATCGCTCTTCGCAATCGGTGGCGGCGGCAGCAATTGTCTCCCGAACTGCGCGACGAGGTGATCCCGAAAAATATCATCATGATCGGCCCAACCGGTGTCGGCAAGACTGAGATTGCCCGTCGACTGGCGAAGCTGGCGCAAGCTCCCTTCATCAAGGTGGAAGCGTCCAAATTCACTGAGGTGGGCTATGTCGGGCGCGATGTAGAGTCGATCATTCGTGATCTGACGGAATTATCCGTCGGCATGGTGAAGGCCGCTCATATGACCGTCATGCAGAAGAAAGCTGAAGAACTCGCCGAAGAACGCGTGCTCGACCTGCTACTTCCGCCGGTGAGTCCGAAACCGGCCATGGGGTTCGATAGTTCCCAGCAAGAACTGGAGATGCCTGATCAGGCGCACGATACCACGCGTTCGAAACGGCGCTTGCAACTGCGAGAAGGCAAGTTGGATCACCGCTCCGTCGAATTAGAAGTCAAGGAGCGCGGCGGCCTTCCGATCGGCGTCATTTCGAATGCCGGCGGCATGGAAGAATTGGAAAGCGGCCTGCGTGATATGTTGGGCGGGCTCTTACCGGGCAAGAAAAAGAAACGGACGATGAAAGTGCCGGACGCGCTGAAGCATTTGGCCCAGGAAGAAGCGCAGAAATTGATCGACATGGATGAGGTCATCCGCGAAGCGATTGCGAAGGTGGAAGAAGCCGGAATTGTCTTTTTGGATGAAATCGATAAGATTGCGGGGCGAGAAAAAAGCACCGGACCTGATATCTCACGAGAAGGCGTCCAGCGAGATCTGTTGCCGATTGTCGAAGGTTCGACCGTCAATACGAAACACGGTCCTGTGCGGACGGATCATATTCTCTTCATCGCCGCAGGAGCTTTTCATGTGGCCAAACCCTCGGATCTTATCCCTGAATTACAGGGCCGCTTTCCCATTCGTGTCGAGCTGGAGCCGCTCACCAAAGATGACTTCGTGAGAATCTTGACCGAGCCACGCGGCGCGCTCATCAAGCAATACCACGCCCTGCTACAGACGGAAGCCCTCAGCTTGGAATTCACCCGTGAAGGACTGGAGGAAATTGCCGCCACAGCCGTGCAGGTCAACGACCGCACGGAGAATATCGGCGCGCGGCGATTATTCACGATCATGGAACGGCTGCTGGAACAGGTGCTCTTCGAAGGGCCCGAATTGGCCGAGAAGAACATAAAGGTCGATGCCGGCTATGTGAAGGACCGCCTCAAGCATATCGTCAAAGATGAGGATCTGAGCCGGTTTATTCTATAACAGCCATGGGCTAGAGACGAAGGGCACGAGTCTCTCGGCGAATTGCCTCTCGCCCATCGCCCCAAGCCTCTCGCCTGGAGTTTCGAATGAACAGACTGATCAAGAAGGTGAATGTCCTCGTCGAGGCGTTACCGTACATTCGCACCTTTGCCGGCAAAACGGTCGTCATCAAATACGGCGGCAAGGCGATGACCGAAGATTCGCTCAAGGAGAAGTTCGCCTTAGATGTGGTCTTGTTGAAATACGTCGGGCTCAATCCGGTCATCGTGCATGGCGGGGGACCGCAAATCGATCAGATGCTGGACCGGCTCGGGATCGAAGCCAAATTTCGACAAGGCGTCCGTATCACCGACCGCGCCACGATGGAGATCGTCGAGATGGTACTGGGCGGCAAGATCAATAAGGAGATCGGCGCGCTTTTAAATCAACACGGCGCGAAAGCCATCGGATTGACGGGGAAGGACGGAAATCTCATTTTCGCCAAAGCGCTGACCGCGAAATCCTGGGCGGCCAGCCTCTGTACCGATCCGGATGGAGATCCCGACGAAGATTTTGGATTGGTGGGCGAAGTGCAAAGCGTGAATCCAAATGTGCTGATGCGGTTACAGCAAGAAAACTTTATTCCGGTGATCGCACCGATTGGAACCGATCGGGACGGCAACACGTATAACATCAATGCCGATCTTGTAGCTGGAGCCGTCGCCGCGGCGCTCAAGGCGGAAAAACTCCTGGTGCTCACCGACGTGAAGGGCATTCGCAATGACAAGGGCCGCCACGTCTCCACGCTTACGCGAAAAGACATGCAACGCATGGTCAAGAAAGGCACCATTAGTGCGGGAATGCTGCCGAAAGTCCACTCATGTCTGATGGCTCTGGATGGCGGCGTTCGCAAAGCGCATATCATCGACGGCCGGATGCCTCACGCCATTCTGCTGGAAGTCTTCACCGACAAGGGCATTGGAACCGAAATTTTGTCCTAGGGCCGTCGGCTCGAAAAAACCGGAGACGTATTTATTCCACCCACCCGCCCCAAGCGCGCCAAGACGCGACCGTTCCCGAGGCAATACGTTGAGGATTTTTTCGGGCCGAGAACGTCGCAGATGCCTGCAGATCATTTGCCGTCCAACCGATGAAGCGCCTTCAAACCAAGACAGCCCGGCTCATTGCTCAAGCGTTTGAGCGCTTGGACTATCAAAAGCTCGCCACAATCTATTGCGATGAAGGCGGCGAGGCATTTTGGAAAGACCGACAGGAGCCATGCCGGACACTCGGCATCGCACTGGCAGAAGTCTTACTCAATAGATTGAAATCCAGCGGACGAAGCCTCTATGTGGGTGCGGGTGTTGCGGAAATTCCGATGCTGTTCATGGAAGCTTTGGACCTCGAACGACACGTCGAGGCCTGTAATCTACGTGTCCCTGAAGTAGCGGTCGTGAATCAGGCTTGCAAGGGATTGCCGCTTCGAATCTCGGCGACTGATGCCTGTTTAATCCGTGGGTCGTACGATCATCTTTGGATCGTGAGTGTCCTGAACGATCCCGAACAGTATCCCAACGTGTCGGCGTTGGGCTATGGCCGCGCCAATCCTGTCACGTTCGATCCTGCTGCGTTCTTAGAAGAACGCACGAAAATTATGGCGGTTGTCGAAGCATGTCTTAAAAAACTCGCCTTGCCGGCCCTTGTATCGACCTCAGTCGAAGAAATTCCATGGATGACAGATTGGTGCGACCGCAACAGCATTCGATATGTCATCGAAGAGGACGACTATCCGACCGCGATCGTGGAGGATCCCGTCTGTCTCATGAGAGTGGGGGAGAAATGAGCCCAAGGGAAACGCTAAAACCCAACTCGAGGCTTGTCAGGATCAGAGAGATATTGCGTGGCATAACGCACGTAGTTTTGGGCTGATTCTCGAATCCAGGCTAATTCTTTGTCGGTGACCGACCGTTTGATTTTTGCCGGTGAGCCAAGGATTAGACTCTTCGGGGGCACGACGGTCTGTTCAGTAATCAGAGCGCCGGCCCCGACGATACAATCTTCCCCAATCACCACCCCGTCCATGAGGATCGCCCCCATGCCGATCAAGACCCTATCTTTAATGGTACAGCCATGCAGCACGACATGATGGCCGACTGTCACATCATCGCCCAGAGTCGTTGGATAAATGTCGTGCGAGACATGGATGGCGCAGAGATCTTGAATGTTCGTCCGGTTTCCAATGCGGATGTAATGGACATCCCCGCGGATGACCGCGTTAAACCAGACGCTGGAATCATCACCGATCACGACGTCGCCAATAACGACTGCGGTCTCTTCGATAAAGGCGCTCTCGGCAATCTTCGGTCGTATGCCTTGATACGTGCGTATCACAGCGCCACTCTAGGACACTCCGATCTCTGAAGCAAGCATGTTCAAGAAGCCCAAGTTGACAGTGATTTCAATCGTCTCGTACACTGGCCTCCATGCCTCGTAAGCCTCTCACAGTGATCTCCGATGCACCCAAAACGACGATCGGGTTCGTCAACCTCGGCTGCACTAAGAATCAAGTCGATGCCGAAGTCATGCTGGGCGTACTCGCGGCAAAAGGCTTCGCGCTGACTACTGAACCGGATCAGGCGCAGGTCGTCATCATTAACACGTGCGGCTTCATCGAAGAAGCGAAACAGGAATCGATCGATACGATCATCGAATATGGAGAGCTCAAAAGGACCGGCGCATGCAAGGTCTTGATTGCGTCGGGATGCCTGGCACAACGCTATCAAGGGGATCTCCTCAAAGAACTGCCTGAGCTGGACGGTGTCGTGGGAACAGGCGAGATCGGCCGCATTGCCGACATTACCCAGGCGCTCCTCAAACCCGGCCGACAGAAGCAACGCCTCTGGATGGCCCCTCCGCCCTATCTCTACGATGAGCTGACGCCGCGGATTCGGATCGGGAAACAGCACTCCGCCTATGTCAAAATCGCGGAAGGATGTAACCGCACCTGCGCCTTTTGCGCGATTCCGTTGATGCGTGGCAAACAGCGCAGCCGGCCGATCGCATCGATCGTCGAAGAAGCTCGACATCTTGCCGCAGAGGGCGTGAGAGAGGTTAATCTTATTTCGCAGGACACGATCAACTACGGCGTCGATTTGGGGATTCGCCGCGGCCTGACGACGTTGTTGAGCGAGCTTGTGCAGGTCGAAGGCCTTCGGTGGATTCGGCCCTTTTATCTGTACCCGCAGCAAGTCGAGGACGCATTGATTGATCTCTATGCCGGACAGGAGAAGATCGCGAAATACATCGACATGCCGCTGCAACATATCAACGACACGATGCTGAAATCCATGCACCGGCTCGGCGGCAAACGATACATCACCAATCTGGTGAATCGACTCCGTCAACGCATTCCCGGCCTTACGTTTCGGACGGCCTTCATCGTCGGCTTTCCCGGTGAAACGGACACTCAGTTCCGCGAACTCAAACAATATCTTAGTGACATGGAGTTCGATCGGGTCGGCATCTTCATCTATTCGGATGAAGACGACACGCCTGCTGTAGAGTTCTCCGGCAAGCTGGACCGTCGACTTATGGAAGAACGGCGAGCGGAACTGCTCGCTCTGCAAGAAAGTATTTCTCTGAAGAGAGGCCGACAAAAGATTGGGAGCACCTTGGAAGTATTAGTGGAAGGCCCATCGGAGGAAACGGATCTCTTGCTCGCGGCTCGTCATGAAGGACAGGCGCCGGAGATCGATGGGGTGGTTTACATCAATGATATCGAAGGCCGCTCGGAGAATACCAATCTCATTCAGATACGCCGGGACACGGTTGTCCCGTGTCCCGGCGATTTCGTGAAGGTGCAGATTACAGAGGCCGCCGCTTATGACTTAGTGGGGCA
>DATEPO010000111.1:0-6723 GCA_035273145.1 Nitrospiraceae bacterium | reverse complement strand
TGATTCTCATCTCTAGTGACGGCCAGGCGCAGACGGGGGCGTTGACCAAGGATCCGTCGCTCATCCTCAAGAAATATTTGGAGTTGGATCTTAAGGGTGCGCGTTTGAACTCCTTGACCTGGGAAAGCCAACGCCCCTATGTCGCATGGAAGGAAGAGCCGGTCTGGGGACAGCTCGTCGTGGTAGGCGGCTATACAGTGATCGAAGAGATCGACCAGTGGGATGTCAAGAATAATTTAGATGCCGTGATTCCTGTCGAATATAAAGTGCTGGGCTCGCTCTATTTGGAAAAAGCTGTTTTTTTATCTGAACCGCGCGTTGATCGCATCGGGTTTCGCGTCAAAGCCGTGAATGGTGTCTGGCGTGTGGTCGAACCGATGCTCCCGCCACATGTGGGCCAAAAACGTGTCCTGAACTATGTGAAACAGGCTATTCTCGAAGAGACTGACCGTTCCCGCCTCGCCGCACTGACAGCTCTACGAGATGACATGCGGGCCATTCGATAACCTCTGCCTGAAGTCTGTCAGACAATTGCCAAGCCGATGATACTCGCAACTGATTTGGATGGCTCTCGGCTGTATCTCTTTTTCCGTCTTGTATCCTATTCTGATCTTGATGAGGAAGTGCGGTGGGGTGCGGGGCTGCGCATCTTCAACAGCTTCTGTCCGTCATTTCACCAAGCATTATATTTGCATGGTTTTGGGTAGGCCTTTGAATGGAGGTCGCCCATGGCTGTGAAGGAAGTTCTTCGCGCGTACCTTGTCGATGAGGATGACGTGATCCATCGGTTTCCTCAACCGCGCTATGCGCGTATTTTGAGACGAGAGGAGCGCGTCCCGCTGTTCGCCAGGAAAACGATTCGCTTCGTAGAATCTGTGTATGGAGTGGAAAACGGTGCGATTGTCTATGCGCTTGCCCACTTTCCGCTCATTAGTTTTGACGCGAACGGGCGTCGAGATAAGGTGCAACTGCACACTGAACAGCAGCCGACGGGCGAAGCAAGCCGCGGCGCCGAGACGAGTGAATGGCGACTGCTCGATTTGGCGGAGCGTATGGCCACGCTCCGCTGGGAACCGACCGAGGCGGTGTTGAAGACACTGGAAGAGCGCGTTCCACAGTTGCGCCAGAAAGATCGTCGCTTCGCAGGGTGACAAGACTTTCCTGGGCGGGTGGAATATTTGAAAGGAACCTTAGCGTTCTGATGGCCTCGCCTGCACACACTACTTTACCTCACCTCCGTTTTCGCGCCCTTCGTCTCAAGACTCAATGAAGATTCGGAGCATTCGGCAGTCGTCGGCTATGGGTCGGCAACACAATCACGCTAGACTCTCAACTCCTCCATTACCATTCATAGCCAATGTGTACCTTAGGGGACAGAAAGTATCATCGGGTTCTCGCCTGGCCGCCGTTGAAAACGGCTCAAGTAATAGCTCCTGTGTTGAAGTCCAGGGAGATATTACATCCATGGCAATCCATAAACTGAGGAAGTTGTGTCAATGGACCTATACCTATCCCGATGGGTGTCCGTCATAGTCCTACGGCTCGTGATTCTGCGACCCGCCTTCTCCCTCTATTAGGCAGCTCTCCGCCCTTTCGGTCCGACCGGGCGCGGACAGCCGGGCACATGATGCAATGCATGGATGAAGACATCTTGTCCTTTTAATTCTGCCTTAAATACGCGCTTTTGTGCTCCCTGCTCGGTACGATGCCAAAACGACGTATCATTCACCCATACGACATAGCCGCTGATTTTCACGGAACACCCCTTTCTATTGATAGTGAAAAGAACCGTCCCTAGTTGAGGAAAAATGCCATAGGACAAAGGAATCGTCCATTGCAGAACATCTCTTTTTTGTGTCGTATATTTGGATTACGAACATTCACGACCTGCCAAGGTTCAGACAGTGTGCGCTCGCTGTGCGGGCTTGTTGAACAAAGCGCTGGAGCGCCAGATGAGCCGTGATTCGCAGTCGTCGGAACTCGCTATTCTGCGATGAGGATCCAGCCGAATCGTTCTTGAAGCACAGGGAAGTCTGCAGTTTCTTCAGGCAGCTTGTCACGAAGTATTGCCGGAAGAATGATCATAGTGCGGCCCGGCTCCTTGACATAGGATCGAATATTATCCTCTTCATTCCGGCGAATGACGATGATCTTCCGTCTTGCATAGAAAACCGTCGAGGGACGATTCGGGCCGTACACGATCAATCGATCGGTCGGTTTCAGGAGCGGCCCAGCAGTGGAAGCAAGTTCCTGCGGAGGAGCAAGAAAGTATCGGCTAAGCTGGGCAAGCGTGAAGTGCCACGTAATCAACATCACCAGCGCCACAGTCGTTCCCGCCACCCAAAATACATTCTCGCGTCCGGCTTGGGAGAATCCTGTATACGCCACGCCCGCCATGCCGATTGCGAGGACTGCCGCGGTGGCATAGGGACCGGCGCCGAAATCAAATTGCGCGGCGTACGGAAAGTCTTTCGCCACTTTCTCGGCAAAGGCGTCGAAGAGCGACGGCAGCGCGGCGCACATCAGCGAGAGGACGCTTCCCAGCACCACCATGGCGATCAGCGCGGGCCGAATCCCACGGGATTCAATGCCGTGCCTGGTCCGAGTCCAATATAAGGCCACTGCCATAGCCGCTGCCGGATAGAGTGGGCCGATATAGTGTGGGAGCCGGGTCGCGCCCAGACTAAAGAAGATAAAGACAGCAACAAACCAGAGCGCGGCGAAGAGCTCCAGATCGCGCTCGCGCCCCGCAACCGGTCCAACGGCAAGAGGCTCGTCGACAGCGAGACGCCGTTGCGGGTGCCTCCACACCTTGTACGTGTCATACAGGGCGACAGTCAGCAACGGGCTCCACGGGAAAAAGCCGACGAGCAAGACCGGCACATAGAACGCTATCGTTCCACCCCATCCATAAAAAGGGTTGAAGAAACGAGAGACCGTGTGGGCCTGTACCTGAGCGCTGTACGTCGCCCCGTGCAGCCACAGCATCGCGGCATAATACGGAAGCGCCAAGGCCAAGAAGGTCGCTAGCCCCCCGAGAGGAAAGCCCTCGCGCCAATACCGCCTCCACTGCTTTGTGACCGTCAAATAGGGAATAATGCCAAGGAGCGGAACCAGAAATCCCGGCGGCCCCTTGTCCAACGTTCCGCAGGCCATTGCCGCGTAGCTGAGGAGGAGCCAGGATCGCCGCGCTGTCTTGCCGTTGAATCCCAACCAAAATGCATAGGCCGAGAGGGTCGTGAAAAACATGAGGACCATGTCGGTCAAGGCCTGACGACCAAGGATGATGACCTCGATATTCAACAGGAGCATTAACGCCCCGAACGCGCCGACGGTTGCGCCGCGGACTCGCGCCAAAAACACGTACTGCAGGGTGACAAGTCCAATGCCGAACATGGCGGAGGGAAGGCGTGCGGTAAACTCGTTGGCGTCAAACGCCCAATAGGACGCGCTCATCAGCCAATAGAGCAGCGCCGGCTTAATGAAACGCGGCTCGTAGTTAAACGTGGGCGTAATCCAGTCGCCCGATTCCAGCATCTCGCGCCCCGCCTCGGCATTTCTTCCCTCATCGCGATCGGTGAGCCCAACCGATCCCAGTCCCGACAGAAACAGGACACCGGCCAGTCCGATAATCAGCAGCAGATGGCCGACTTTCAGGGGATCGTTCATTCGGCTCGATGAGAAGCAGGCGACTGAGAAGGATCGAGTGCGCGGGGGGGCGAGAGCGGGACCGTGACAGGATGTGTCCGATACCGTAAGCAGCGAGTCTGCATCCAGCGCACGGCCATTAAGTCGTAGAGGCTTTTGAAAAGACGGTTGCCGATGCCGAATTTGGCGACCCCGTGCAGGCGCGGGTAATGGGGCACCGGCACTTCCGTGACGGTAAAGCCGTGCATCAAGGCGAGGGCCGGAAAAAAGCGGTGCATCCCCTCGAAGAGCGGCAATCGCTCGATGACGGCCCGGCGAAACATCATGAACCCACACCCGGTATCATGCATGCCATCATGTATGACGGCATTGCGGACAGCGTTGCCGATTCGTGATGAAAGTTTGCGAATGAGATGGTCGTTTCTGACCGTGCGCCGAGCACACACCATATCGTATGTCGCGAGATGCGGCAGGAGCCTCGCAATGTCGGCCGGTTTGGTTTGGAGATCGCCATCCATAATAATGATGACCTCCCCTCGCGCCTGCTTGAATCCGGCGTCCAGCGCCGCCGTCTTGCCGTAATTTTTGTCGAAGTGGAGCACCCGAATGGGATCGTGCTGCTTCGCGAGTTGATCGAGTACCGGAGAACTACCATCGTCACTGCCGTCGTCGACAAAGAGAATTTCAAAGGGGGCCGTCTGTGATTCGTGACGTGCGTGGAGGACCTGGAGCAATTGATCGGTGAGAGGGCCAAGGTTATCCCGCTCATCCTTAATCGGAATGATGACCGATGCCCAGGGCCGATTCGCACCCGTCGCCGACAAAGCAGCTCCTTGCGTTGACACAGTATGGAGATAGAGCGGACGGCTGAGTTAGGCATGATCCTACTGAAGAAGATGGGTGGTGTCAAAGCGGTTGTCGAACCGAACAGGAAAGCGAAGCACCGAGCCGGCCTACAGGATGTTCGTGATTTGAGCTGTCAGCCCCGGGCGCTCTCCTCGATGGTCACTCCTTGGGATGGAGTGCCAGCACCGCATACAGCGTCATGGCCCCGATCAGCAATGTCCCACTCAGGTACAGAGATAGGTCCGTATTACGTTCGAGGAATTCGATCAACAGGCGCGTACCTGCTACGGCAACCAGCGTCCCCAGGATGAGCCGCTTCGCCATCGCTCGTTCGCGTTCAACCGGCGAGCGATCACTTGCGGCGGGATTGAGATACGTGCGGAGATTGCGAAACGCGACGGCCCCCGCGATACCGGGAAGCGGGATCAGCAGCAGCAGCTCGATACAGTGGAGCAGTCCGGACAGCAGCTCTTGAAAATTATCGTGCGTCAGGATGAAGAGATACCGCCACACGAATTGGCCGGTCCGGTACGCCAGCCAAATCGAAACGGCACTCCCGCCCCAGACGATCGGCCAGACCAGCAGGAGCACGGCATAATGAGGGATCGCGTCAATCCATCGGCTGAACGCATCGACCCGCGGTCCCGGCGTGCGGTCATCACTGGCCACGTCAATGTCCTGATCGCACGCGCATCTCCAGTTCGGTCTTCAGCGCTGGTTCATCGCTCAGCACGCACCGGACGGTTCGCTCAGATCTCTTGGCGGTCGGGTCCTTTCTCGATTTGTTCGATGACCTCGGCCTTTCGCTGACACTCGACACACCGCCTGGCAAAGGGCATAGCTTTCAGCCGCTCCGGACTGATCTCGCGGGCGCAATCCTCGCATGTGCCATACGTTCCGTCCTGCAGACGATGCAACGCGTCATCAATTTGGTTCCGCATGCGGTTTCTGACTTCCAAGATAGAAATCTGCTGCTCGCCGGTCGAATCTTGCAGCGACATATCGCCGGTATCCGCCACGGACTGTTCTCGCTGTAGAAGCTGATCGCTTCGATGCCGTGCGAGAAGCTCATCGATCTCTCGCGTTAAGACCTGCCGCCGCTCGAGGAGCATCGTCTTGAGGGAAGCGTTCCGGTCATCCTGCATGATGTCATTGTCGGCCGGACCCGCGGACCTTGTGTGATCGACTTGGTTTCCGTTCATCGTGTCCCCCATGGATAGTGAGCTCACTGTACGGTCCATTCCTCGGCGATCCTATCGGCCTAACCGGCACTCCCGGTGCAGGGTCAGGTGAAGCGATGCTAGACGTAAACCGCTTACGCAGAATTAATTCATCTTCTCCCCTCCCGACATCCCTATCAGGATACGTCCGATGGCGATGGTTTGGGCGGGCTCCTATGCTGTGAGAAGGAATGAAAAGGAGGAACGATATGGCGGAATTTAAGAAAGCGACTCAAAAAACGGGCATGACGCATTTTCCACTTGAAGAAGAGAAGAATAATCAAAAGCGTGTTCCCCCACGAGGGAAAACGAAAGAGCAGATGAAAACGGCATCACAAACACGTGACAAGCGCGAGGCGTCTTCGGCTACCGATGAAGAACGGACGATTTCAAGAGCGGGAGCCAAGGGTGGAAAAAGCAGCGGCTCGCGCGCCGGATTGGTCTCTTCCAGTAAGAAGACTCGCCGCACGTGAAGAAGAGAGCCGCTGCGAGGGAATCAATCGGATACAAGCGGCTAAAAAAAATCCTCCCGAGCAAACATCGTCGGTGCGTGCTCAACGTGCACTCCGGGCACCGCTTACCGTCCTGCATTTTCACGGCTTTGTGGAGTGGGATCATACCCACGGTTCGATTGCTCCATGGCAGCCACCACCAGCGTCACGACAAGAAACAGCAGTGAGAAATAGAACGCAACCCGAAACGTGCCGATGTACGGTGAATTGAAATAGCCGAATCCATACAGAGCCGTGACCATTACAATAACGGCCAAAATTATTCCGATGATCATCATGGTCCATCCCCCTTGTCCACGCTCTTCATTCCGGCGCCGCCGATGACGCACTAAATCACTGTCATTTTAGCCATGATCCGCATGGCCGCCTAGCCGCATCTGTCCGACATCCTAGGACGCACAACGGCTCCAGCCGTATCCGACAGCGAGCGGCAGATGAAATGGTATGTCCAATTTTCGTTGAGATAGATGTCAGGCCTGTTACAATGCGCGAGGCAA
>DATEPO010000110.1:0-2480 GCA_035273145.1 Nitrospiraceae bacterium | reverse complement strand
CCTGAAAAATAGACAATGACGACCGAGTCGGCTGTCACGCGGGTCGGCAGCCAATCGAGGATGGCCTCTTCAATATCGGGTCTGAGCGCTTTCATATCGATCAAGAGGCGAATATTCGAAGGCGGCACGCCGCCGATGGTTTGAAAGTAATTGGCCATCATTTCGGCGTCCAGAGCCGCATACTTCCGAACGGACAATTGCGGGTCGCGGTGTGTACTGATTCCGACGGCGATCACGAAGGTTTGCGGCTGTTGAAACGTGGCGCCGGCCGGCACGCGATCAACGCTGTCAGATGCAGACGTCGCTTGACTGGATGCGGACGGCATCACGACGGATGCAGAGGGCGCCGATTGCTGAAGTCCGGCCTGAGTGCCGGTGTTCCTGGGTTCAGCGGAAGGCGGCTGGATCGCGGCAACGCTGGGAGCCGATGCCGGAGGTAGTTGTCCCGTCGCGGCTGCCAGTGGTTCGAGAACGGCTCTCGCTTCCCGCATAAACTGCGTGGCGAGCACGACCGCCGTATCGTGGAGAAATCCATCCATGGAGACGTAGGCGCAACGATGTTGAGTGGGTTCCAGGATGATTCTCTCTTTCCGGCCGGTTTTCAGTGTCCGTTGTCCCAGTACCTGACCGGATCGGTCCCGAAAGACGACGGCCGATTCTAGTGTCAGCTCAGAGGGCAACCGATCGTACAGGCCGTCGGTTTGAATCTGGAGCCCGGATTGCTCCAATGTCAGGAACGCGTCTACATCGGCCGGCGTCTCCGCGGCTCGCTGTCCGGCAACCTGAACGGATTGAAACGTCTGATGCGCGGCATCGATCAGCACATCTTCCAACTCCGCTCCAATGCGGAGTTCTTGCGGGTGATTACAGGCATCGGCATACCGCGCAATGGCGGCCGTCAATGCGGGGTCGAAATTCATACGAACCGATGTAGGGAGGCGAGGACCTATATCGGGAAGCGCAGACTTGCGAAAAGGCGTGGAAAGGCGCTCGCAACCCGAGAGCAGCGAACACATGAGAACAAGGGCGATCAAGCTTGTGCGGCGCATGGGTTGGACCCCTCAACGTGCGCGCCACCCTACCGGAACTCCAAAAGGAATGCAACGTGCAGATGAACGTCTAGTTGGGTTGTCAGGCGCGGTCTGTTTTCTCTATGCTAGGCGCAAAATAAAAGTGCTGAGCGCGGAGTTCTGAGTGCTGAGTTGTTAAACATTTCGACTCGTGCACAGTCCCTGCTCGGCATTTATTTAACGCAGCACTCCGCACTATACATTCTATGCTCGTTCTCGGTCTTTCCAATATGCGCGATGCGTCGGCGGCGCTCGTCGAAGACGGCCGTGTGATCGCGGCGGCGGAAGAAGAGCGCTTTGTCCGAATCAAGCATGTGACCGCGCTCCCGCTTCACGCCATTCGCTATTGTTTGAAAGAGGCCCACATCGAGGCCGGCGATCTCGACGCCATTGCGGTGCCCTGGAAATATTGGGTGCTGGGGCGACGAGCCCGGTTAGCGCTCGGCTCGATGCTCCGATCGCCACAACTCTTGCGGGTGAAGGGTAAACGCAGCGTCGAGCGCATGACGCAGGAGTGGATGGAATTAGCCTGCCTGTCCGGCAAACTTACTCGCGCGCTAGGCCGGTTACGCGCCAAGCCGACCTATCTCGATCATCATCTGTGTCATGCGGCCAGCACCTATCTCGTCTCGCCATTCGATCGAGCGGCTATCCTGATCGTCGATGGAGCGTCGGAGGCACACACGGCCTTACTGGCGGTTGGTGAAGGCTCGCAGATCCGCGTGTTGAAGCGCATCCCACTCCCATATTCGTTAGGGCAGTTCTATGCCGCCATGACGGCGTTTCTGGGGTTCCGTCCGGATTACGATGAGTACATCGTCATGGGACTGGCCGCCTATGGAAAGCCAATCTATGCAGACCAGATTCGCGCACATATTGTGCGATTGCTTCCCGAGGGAGCCTTTCACCTCAACACGCGCGTGCTGGATTTCCATCTGGCGCGTGTCGGAATTTTTCCACCTATTCTGCAAGAGCTCCTCGGTGCGAACCGACGGAGGGATGGAGAGATCACGCAGCGCCATCGCGATGTCGCCGCTAGCGTGCAATGGATTCTAGAAGACACCGTCTTACATATGGCTCGGCACTTGCGGCAATTGACTGACACGGACAATCTTTGTCTGGCAGGAGGTGTGGCCAATAATTGTGTGGCGAATAGCCGCCTCAGCCAAGAGGCCGGCTTTCGCCATGTCTACGTCCAGCCGGCAGCCGGTGACGCAGGGACGGCACTGGGAGCCGCGCTGTGGTTATCCCGCAGGCGAGGCGCCCTCTCACGTCGCGAAGTCATGCGCCATACGTACCTTGGTCCGCAGTTTACCGAAGAAGAATGTCGAGAAGCGCTGACCCGTGCCGGTTTGAAAGGCGAGCGGCTTTCGGACGAGGCGCTCTGCGATCGCATGGCGACGGAGTTGG
>DATEPO010000109.1:0-3614 GCA_035273145.1 Nitrospiraceae bacterium | reverse complement strand
CATGCGTTTGGGCCATCCGGTTCACACCTTCCGCCAGCACCACACCGTCCTTCACAATCAGGCAGGAGAACGGACGCCCTCCGGCCTCCACATTCGTTTTCGCCAGATCCACTAGGCGCTCTTCGAAATCCATGACAACCCCTTCTGACATCTCTCCGTCGAGAGCTTCTTTAGTCGATGACTCGTACCTGACGTGCTCTCTTTATGATCATCTTAACTCGACCCTACCAATTCCTTACCGAGACACGTTAGACATACAACACCTGTTCTTCAGTGAAGTACGTGATTCTTGACGCCACTTGCTCCGTCATAATTCGGTGACCGGTCGGGCTTACTGAGCGTTTAGGATTGTGCACGCGCAAAAAACCCCTGACTTCCTCGGAAAAGGTTTCCGGCTTCTCTTGTTTGATATTTTCTATGGCGTCGATCAACACGCTCCTTATCGAGGTCAATAAATTATCGACGACGTGGTCAGGGATCTTGCCGACAACCGATTTTGGAGCAGTCCTCGCCTGCCAAAGGATTTCGTCGACATAGGCGTTCCCGATGCCGCGGAGAATCGATTGGTCTATTAAAAACGCCTTCACCTCTTTCCTTCGTCTTTCCGCTATCTTCCTTCGAAGGTACGCGGCATCCACTTCAAGCGCATCAGGAACCGAACTCGGGGAAGGGTTGAGCTTCAGGGCCACTCCTCCTTTGGGGTCGCTGACCACAAGAGATTCGTCCCCAACCCGAGTGTCAGCATCCGAAAACTCTGTGCGCCTGGATCGGACGCAATGGAAAACTTGCCCCTTAACATCAAATGCACGAGCAGTGTCGATTGGTTGGAAAACACAAACGCTATTTCTTTTCCCTCTCGCCGGACCGAGACAATCGAGGTATGACAGAGTGCATTCCGCAGTTGTTCGGGGCTCGTGTTCACTCGTACGGTTCCACGGCAGTCGACAGAGTGAACCGTCTTTCCTTGGAGCCGAGCATGTAGATTTTCTGAAAATACCGCCAGGTCGGGCAGCTCTGGCATAACAATCTTCTCGACCAAAACATCAGCCAGTCTCGCTGACTTATTTCCCTTAGGCTTTCACGGATAATGTACCGATTAACATGGGTCCTTCCCTGGAACCGAAACGCTTGCGTAACGGCAATCCCACATGATGTGTTTGCCGGAAGGTACCGCTCGCGCTCCCGCAAACTCTTTATCTAGCATTCGTACCCGGTTGATCTCATCCACCTTCGCCCACCGCCAATCCGGCAGGTCGCCGCTCTCGCTTTCACCCTCTACCTGATACGTCAGCAGCTTTTTCACATTTTTGGACATTCCATAATCATGTGGTTCCGCGACGCGCCGGCGCTCTTTATATTGGAACTCGATAAGTCGCTTGTTGTTAATTGCGGCACATAGCAACTGATGTATCGAGTCCGGCGGTTGATGTAGCGAGTCTGATTTGGACATAGATCACCTCTCTCTCAAGGGTAGAAGAATTTTATTCTGATCGACTTTGCCTCAGTTGTTCAACCCGACCTGAGCAGAAATTTCAATCCAACTAAAAGTCCGGCCTCGCCCGCCGATTGCTACAGAGGCGGCGACACAGGTATGGTTCATGATCCCGCGGCGCTGAGGCTCAAGACGTCCGGTGTGCTGCTTCTTCATGGCATCGTAATGACGTTCTTGCCGGGCTTATCATGTCCGGGTTCTACCCCGTTTCCACGGACACGTGAGTTAAGAGTTTCTCCGTCTCTTGCTGAAATGCCAGTCGCCGCCGCTGCCGGGGATTGTGCCAGCGTTCGATGTAGTCAAAGATATCCGCTCTCGCCTCGGCTCTCGTTCGGTACGGCCGCCGGTTCACCCTCTCGTTTGAGCACCCCAAAGAAACTTTCCGCCGCCGCATTGTCGGCACAACTCCCACGGCGCTCATGCTGCAGGTGATGTGGTGCGCCGCTAAGAATTGCTGGTACTCATCTGATGTAAACTGGCAGCCACGATCGGAATGCAGAATGACCGGGGTGCGGCCCGGCCGCTGCCACACCGCCATCAACACCGCCTGGACGACCAATTGGCGATCCTGCGCGGACTCATCGACCAGCCCACCACCAGCCCCGAATACAAATCCAGGACGATACACAAGTACAGCCAGTGTTCGGCGGTCCGTACATACGTGATATCGGTGACCCATTTGGTATTGGGCGCGGGGGCCGTGAAGTCCCGCTGCAGATGGTTCTGCGTCCCGGCCGGGGGGAGCCCGGAGGTCTTCCGCCGCCAGCGCCGCCGCTGGGGCACGCCTTGCAAGCCGGTCCGACGCATCAAGCGGCCACCCGATGGCGGCCACATCGCTCTCCGGCGTAGCGGAGTTCCTCCCACCTCCGTGGACTCCCGATCACGCCATCGTGCTGGGTGTGCACGTCACGTATGCGCCGCACCAGCCGGGCATTCTCCGTCACCCGTGCACTGGGCGGGCGCGTCGCCCAGCCGTAATACCCACTGGTCGATACCTGTAAACATCGACACATCAATCGGATGGGAAACCCGTTGCGGCATCGTTGGATCATCCGAAACTTCACGTCGACGCGCTCGCGAAGACCGTTGCCGCTTCGCGCAAACAATCCCGCTCCTTCGTCACCCGAGCCAACTCCCGACGGAGCTGGCTCAGCTCTTCATCCCGTGACCGCCCGTTGCCCACAAACGCCCGCTCGGGCTGACGGCGTAATTCCCGCCGCCAGCGTCCCAACACATTGGCCCCAATGCCTAGGTCGGCCGCAATGTGCTTCACCGTCACCCCTGGTGTATCGAGCATCGTGACCGCATCCCGCTTGTACTCGGCTGAAAACTTCCGTCGTGCTCCCATGACACCCCTCCTGGCCCATTATGAGCCTTATCTAGTGTCCATAAAAGCGGGGCAGAACCCGTCCTGCATTGCGAATCGCAGAGGTTCAGAACTACCAGACTTGGCGAAACTTGTTGACCGGAATAAGCGAAGCAAAATCGAGCTCGGCAGGCGGGCAGATGGAGCGTAGTCGGTCCGTAACAGGTAAAAACGGCTAAGATCCGCCATTCCTTCACACTGCTCGCGGCAGCAGTATCATCGGGGGAAGGCTTAACTTCCGTTTCGGAATGGGAACGGTGCTGCCCTTCAGTAAGTCTGAGATAAGTGGCCGGCGCTACACTGATGAAAAGCCGATCACATTTCTTATGCTTTCCAGTCCGCACGGCACGGCCTCCTGGAAATGTCTCTTCTAAAACCTGCAATTGACTATCTCGTGCTCCTTTATGAGTTTCTACCCTTTACTTTTTATCTTGCTCTCACCGGTGCGATATCGACCTCTCCCGCCACACCGCCATTAAATCGGACGTGAAGCCTGTTAGATCTAAGCGGGCTTTACTTCTACAATGTCGTGTAGCATTCACTACTCCGCCGGGGTACAAACAACAAAAGGCCCGCCGATCTGTCGATCGACGGGCCTTGTTATATCCCGGCAGCGTCCTACTTTCCCACGGCCTCACGGCAGCAGTATCATCGGCCTAGGAGGGCTTAACTTCCGTGTTCGGGATGGGAACGGGTGTGACCCCTCCGATACGGTCACCGGAAAGCTATGATCTTGTCAAAGCGTCTGGTCCTCGG
>DATEPO010000108.1:0-4010 GCA_035273145.1 Nitrospiraceae bacterium | reverse complement strand
CTCGCCGGCTCTCTCCCGTTTCCGGAGATCGTGCGCAATCTCATCGGGGCGGGCGTGGAGTATTACCACGTAGATTATATTTCGCTGCGGTTTACGTTCTATGGCGCTGACGGCGATGTGAGCGTCGCTCCCATTACCTATGAAGGGTTGCCATCCGTCGCGTCGGATTTTGATGTCTCAGAGTTGCGCAATGCCATTCTGGATAGTCAACAGAAGGGCCAGCACTACCGCGAGTTCTCACAACGCGCCATGCGGGCCGGCGTGCAGAGCTATTTCGCCTTTCTACGAGGGCAACGAGTCACGTACTTGGGAAGGCAAGGTGATCAACATACCGAGTGGTTCCCGGGCGCCGGTCCGAAGCACGGCCCGTGAAACGCCTTTTCTTCAAATGCCGAAGCTACCAGCTGCCCTAGCGCAAAACGTCATCGATCATTGTTGTTTCATCAGGCGCTTCCGTTCGATGGCAGATTTCCAACCGATTGCCGCTGGGATCTTCGAAAAAGACCGCGTAGTAGCCAGGCCCTTCGTGATATCCGGGACCTTCGACATTCCGAGCACCCGCCCGGACGATGATCTCAGCCAGCCGGTCGACCTCGCTCGGACTGTCCGCCCAGAAGGCGATCCGGCATTCATTGGCGACATGTCGTGAAGACTCCGTGACACCGAAAAACTCCGTCGTACCGTCCGTTCCGGGGGCTTCGAACTGCAGCCAGCCCTCGATCCGCACGTCGCGTGTGAACCCCAGCGCCGGCAGGAGTGTCTCGTAGAAGGGCCTAGCCTCGGCCAAACTCCGCACTCTCAGGTCAATGTGATCGTACCGTCTTCGCATTAGTCCTGCTTCGCCGTCTGATGAGGAAGCTGGGCCATTCTACTTTTTCAGCTTAGCGTGGTCTATTGCAGTTTGACGGGAGGAAGAGTGATGCCGCCTAGATGACATCCCGAACGTCTCACCATTCGGTGCACCGAGCCTTCTTCGCCAAAAGACCTTAAGACCTCTTTTAGTGGGACGCGGCAACATCCGGCTTGACGACGTTCGGCATCGTATGGTGTCCTTCTCATGAACAGCTCCGCGAGCCGGGGCCGGTCCTGGACACGGTCCGAAGCCGCACGATATGAAGTCATCAAGGAGTTCATCGATGAAGTCGCTGATGTTGGCAATCTTGATGGTCGGAATCATGTGGAACGGCGCGGCTGCCCAGTCGCCCGACATGGAGTTCACGCCGGGCCCGCGGATGATCCGCGCCATTGAACAGAGGGCGGGATTCTATGTGCATCTTGGCCACAGTCTGGGGCTGACGGCTGAGCAGAAGGAAGCCCTGTCTCGTCTCGTTCAGGGCATGAAGACCGATATGTGGATGAAGGAGGCAGTGCTGGTCGGAATGTTTCAGGAATTGGAGGAGAAGCGTCGGCACGGCCTGTTGCAGGACGACGAGTACCGCATCGCCAATACGCTGACCGGAGGAATCGAGACCGATGAGCTCAATCTCTTCATCGACACGCTCGCTAGTCTACGCGGGGTCCTCACGGTCGATCAGCAGGCCAAGCTTCGTGAGGCGTCGCATCCGGCCATGGAATTTCGAGTCTCGCAAGGGTTCAATACGAAAATCGGGTTGATGTCCCTGGAGGGCATTGGACGGGTCTACAACGGCTACCGCGACGAGCTGCGCTTGAGCGATGCCCAGGCGCACGCCATGCAGTCACTGCTGGAAGGCGCGCGACGCGAAGTGCTCCGTCTCGGCACGGAGATCGACCTCAGCCGCGTGGAGGCCGATGAGCTGGTGATGCGGCAGGACGTCAACCCCGAGGTGATTCGCGCCAAGATGCAGAAGACCGGTGAGACGGAAGGGGTGCTCTTCAACACACTCTTTGCGGCCTCGGATCAGATTGAGGCGCAGTTGACGGAGGAGCAGCGAAAGAAACTGGCCGAGCTGAAACAGACCCGCCAGCGTCATGCGGCCAACACGGGGCAGGCCGGCCATGCGCGCGCCGCGCATGGAGAGCGTCCCGCGCCCGCAGCCTCCCCGGTCTTCGATTATTTCCTCGATCAAACCGGGCGGCTCGGACTCACGCCTGAGCAGGTCGCTAGCCTCGTGGCTGCGAAGAACGAGACGAGGAAAACGGTGTTGATCGAGCAGGCGAAGCTAAAGGGGGCGGAACTGCAGCTTCTGAATCTCCTTCGCAATGGCGAGACGCCGGTGTCTGAAGAGAAGATCGCGACCGCCGTGCAAGGTCTGGAACAGGTTCGGAGCCGGATCACCCAGGTGAAAGCCCTCGGGTATCTGAACGCGCGACAGCTCCTCACACCGGAGCAGCAACAGCGCGTCCATCCTCCGCAGACGTTCGAGGATGGCCGATAGCGTATTCTTTGTGACGGTTGGAGCATGAGAAAGAAGCGATCCGGATCATCAGCGCGAGGCAAGCGAGTTGGCGCGAACCGTCAGCATATGCCGGACTCTCAGTTGATTTCCGAGCAAAGGCGAGAGCTAGCAGTTTGGATCGAGAGATCGCCGAAGCCGTTTTAGTCGCGGCAGCGTTGCGCGCGGATGGGGCGATTACCCACGGCACCCAGCCATGAAGGGAACCTGAACGGCATGCTCGACTGAGACTGAGAACCGGACCTCCTACTTTTTCAGATTGGTCTGGTCCATCTTGTATGACTTGTATGAGGGAGGGGGAAAGGGGCGACCTCGATGTCCCCCCTTTCCCATTCATCTCTGGCAGATCGGCGTGTCTTCTAATGTATGTTTACCACCTTCAGGTCGAAGAAGAGGGTCTTGCCGGCCAGAGGATGGTTGAAGTCGAGGAGCACTGTATCATCTTTGATCTCTGTTACGATGGGTCGAACGTCGCGACCATCGGTATCTTTCCCATGGAGTTGCGCGCCGACCTGGATGTCTTTAGGAACCTTCTCCTTGGGTACCTCATGAAATGCATCCGGATTTCTATCTCCGTAGCCGTCCGATGGTGCCACGACCACGTGCTTAGCTTGCCCAACCGTCATCCCCTCTACCGCTGACTCGACGCCAGGGACTATCTGATTGGCCCCCCTGGGTGTAGGTCAACGGGTCTTTTCCCATGTTGGTATCGACCACCTGGTTGTCTTCCAACTTGACGGTATACTCCAGAGAAATCACTTTGCCCTTTGATACAGTTTCGATCATCGGTGAATCTCCTTTTCCGTGGGTGGGTCATGACTGAAATAGACTGGAAAGAGTTGTGGCCGTGCTCCTCACTCTAACAAGCGATACCCTCATGCGCAAGGCGTGCAATCAATGGCAGGCATCGTGCAAAGAACACATCTACATGATTCGGACGATTCAAGCCTCGTGGGTGATCTACTGGGCCCACCGCGGATTTAATTGATTAACTGCGACCCTCGCTCCGTGTTTTGTGAACGCCTTCTCTTTCGTCCGAGCCGGCCCGCCACGGCCACGATATGGTTGCTACCGCCTTTCAGGCGCTGGGACTGTCCGACCAGAAGGCGATCCGGCATTCGTTGGGGACATGCCGTGACGACTCGGTGACGCCCAAAATTCAGTTGCACCGTCCGTTCCGCCTGCTTCGAACTGCAGCCAGTGTTCGATCCGCACGTCGCGTGTGAATCCCAGCGCCGGCAGGAGTGTCTCGTAGAAGGGCCGCGCCTCGGCCAAACTCCGCACTCTCAGGTCAACGTGATCGTCCCGTCTTCGCATAGTCTGCTTCGCGGCATGACGAGGAAGCCGGGCATTCTACTTTTTCAGATTAGTCTTATCCATTGCAGTGTGAGGCGAGAGAGGAGAGAAGGCGCCGGACCGCCACGCGCGCGAAATGGTTCCTAAACACCTTTCTCGTCTTGTGTTATTCGGAAAGCTAGCCTATCCCTTTTCTTTGCCCTTCAAAGTAATACAAGAGGCAAGACTTGACCCTACTTGGGTCTCCCTAATCGAGTTCGGTGAGCTTCCCAATAGCGATGACAGATGTGCTTTGCTTCGTTAATTCTGCATCACCTCACTCGCGGAACAGGCAACACT
>DATEPO010000107.1:0-6134 GCA_035273145.1 Nitrospiraceae bacterium | reverse complement strand
AACTCGCTCGACACGCCATGTGCCTTCAGGACCTCGACGGCTTGTGCGAGAAACGGAAAATCCGTTCGGCTCCCGCCCACCACGCCGACCAAGGGACCGCTGTGCTTGTCGACGCTCACCTTGATCGCTTTACGATTTCTTTGTCCCATGTAGTGCCCCCGAAGGATACAGATTAAGGCTAAGGTTAAGTTGGAACCTACTCTGAGCTAAACCTGGAGCCTCAACCTTCTTATAAGGGTCACACCTTAGTCTTCTCTCATCCCGATGGTCAAGACCAGGCCGGTCTCTTGATCGCCTGTTTACACGACCGTCGAACGAGAATCCGTCTGATCCTGGACGCCCTCAGTAAATAAGTAAGTGTACGTGCCGTCAGGATCTGGATTCAATTACTCAGTGACTATACTACGCAATTACCTTCTTAGGCAATTCACCGCATCGAGCAGCTTAGCCTGTTCTCGTTCCGTGAGATATTGCCACTGCCCGGCTCGTAAGCCGTCGATGGTGATATGCATGATCCGGTCGCGATGCAGCGTGACGACGCGATACCCAAGGGCCTGACACATCCGTCGAATCTGGCGGTTTCTGCCTTCCGTCAGAATAATCCGGAAGTCCCGTGGTCCGACTCGGCTCACGCGGCACGGTCTCGTGCGTGCTCCAAGAATCACCACCCCGGCAGCCATGCGATCCAGGAATATCTGATCAAATGGACGATCGACCTGGACCGCATATTCCTTCTCATGCGCATATTCGGCGCGGAGTACGCGATTGACGATATCGCCGTCATTGGTCAGTAAAATGAGTCCCGATGAATCCTTATCCAACCGACCGATCGGAAAGATTCGCTCGGGATGACCGATCGCGGCGATGATATTGTCCTTCACATGCGGTTCACTGGTCGTCGTGATTCCGACCGGCTTATGGAACTTAATGTAGAGCGGCGCGTTCCCCCATGGCACGAGAAGACCGTCCTTCGTAATGACATCGTGCGGGCCAACCCGATCCCCCAAGACCGCCACCCGCCCATTGATCGTGACGCGCCCTTTCTCAATAAGCGTATCCGCCTCTCGCCGCGAGCACGTCCCCTGCGCGGTGAAAAACTTATTGATCCGAATCCGGCGATCCGGTTCGGTCGCCAGCGCACACTGTCGAATGGATGCCGGCTTTGAAGCAGCCGATTTAGCGGGCGCTGCGCGTTTAATTAGTTTATGAGGCATAAGACAAGAAAGTTAGATCCGGGACAACCTAAATAATTGTGCAGGATGCTCAAAATGGCCTCCGACAAGGCCGCAGGGGAGTCAAAACCGGAAGCGTAGCCTCAGGCTACGTTGAGGATTTTGGGGAGCTGAGAACGCCGTTGGAGGTCATTTTCAGCATCCTGCTTTTCGCGCGGCGCCGATTCGGCCGATGATCCGATAAATCAACCGCGCCACGGCAAATTGCGGGGCGACGAAACCGGGAATGGGCGCGATCTCACTAATATCCATGCCGACGATCCCCGGGCCGTTCGCCAGCGCCGTCGCCAATGTCAGCACATCATACCATCCCAACCCGCCCGGTTCCGGCGTGCCAAGGGCCGGAATCAGTGACGCATCCAATCCATCGCAATCGAAGGTGAGATAGACAGGCCCGGTACAGGCGTTGACCACATCCGGGACCCACCGCGACGCCTGGCCGCCATACGGTCCTGATGGGTCGAGGAGGTTTGCGGCGAAAAAGGTGGACACCGTCTTCGTGCGCGTGATGAGCTCAACCTCCTCGCCTGAGATCGAGCGAATGCCGACTTGAACAAGGGGCAGTCCATCCTCGACCACCCGTGCCATGACACTGGCATGGCTATAGGGGTTTCCTTGATAGGCCTGCCGCAAATCGCCGTGCGCGTCGATCTGCAGAACACAGAGGCCGGGATACGCCTTGGCATGAGCACGGATGGCGCCAAGCGCTCCGGTGTGTTCACCCGTGAGGGTGACGATTAACCGGTTGCGCGTCACATGAGGCTGAACATACGCCTGAATCGCGTCCACCGCCTCCCGATCGACTCTGTTCTCTAATTTGAGCGGGACAGCGGTTGCGACCCCACCCCACTCGCGATAGGGTTCGACACCAAGGGTCTCATCATACAGCTCGACTTGCTGCGAGGCGTCGATAATCGCGGCGGGGCCGTGGTCCGAGCCAAGAATATAGCTGGACGTGTACTCATACGGCGCCGGCAGGACATAAATACCTGCCGACTCCGGATGACACCACGGTTCATCCAATCCAAGAAAATTTTTATCGGTACCGAGCCAGCCGGCGGGGAGCGTCATAAGTCTACAGCATTAATAGCGAAGCGGTTAGGAGGATCGCAGAATAGAACCGGTCAACTTTTGCGGCGCATGCTTTTGGGAATATTTTCCACTGGAATGAAGACCCCACACGCCACCACGGTGGTCCACTTACCGGACTTGCCGATGGCAGACTGTGTGATATTCATGGTCCTGACAATCTGGCCGGCCATTTTGAAGACCTGCTCGCGTTCTTTCCAAGCAATGTTCGGATCGAACTCGACCCCCAGCGTGGTGGCGAGCATCTGGGCCGCAAGGTCCTCGGTATATTCTCCGGCTTCTTCATCGGTTTCGCCATAGGCATGATGCTCGGAAAGATAGCCGTAGGTTCGGCGGTCGGTCGGAATGGCAAGGCCGACGGATGCCGAAATGAGGCGATTGCGTTCATTGGTTTCCGAGCGGGCCATCACACAGAACGTGATTTCTCCGGGGTTCAGCAACTTTTCGCCCATTTTTTTTGGAAGAATTTTACACGAGGGAGGAAAAATGGAGGAGACGCTCACCAGATTACAGTAGGCGATCCCGGCACTCCGTAGCGCCTGCTCGAACGACGCCAACTTCTCTTTATGCACCCCGACTCCTCGGGTGAGAAACATATGCGTTGGAACCATCTTGCCTCCCTTGGGCCGCCTCTGCGCGTGAACACCGTTTCAGTCTGCTGTGCGGGGCGAGGCGCGTTCGTGGCTCATGCGACCAGTCGGCTCTCGCCGTTTCTACTAGGGCCGCTGTTGTATCAAGTTAGCGCCGATTCCGCAATATGATCACAGGTTTTTTTTGATCTGCAGAATGCCGTGACCGGGTGGGCTAGGTGGAGGGACTATCCTTTAGATTGAGCACCAACAGCTTCAGTTCGGTCATGTCTTCAATGGCGTAACGCACTCCTTCACGTCCCGATCCTGACTCTTTCACGCCGCCGTACGGCATATGATCGGTCCGAAATGTGGGGATCTCATTAGCAAGCACCGCACCGACCTCCAGCTCTCGATACGCCCGAAAAATCTTATTCACGTCCTGTGTGAATACACCGGCCTGCAGGCCATACTCGGAATCGTTGAGGGCGGCCAATGCGTCATCAAAATGGGCATAGGGAGTCACGGTCAACACGGGCCCGAAGAGCTCCTGACACGAGACTTTCATGGATGGCGTGACATCCGTGAGCACCGTAGGCTCAACGAGGGCCCCCGATCGTGCCCCCCCCACGTTGACGTGTGCTCCCTGCGTGATCGCTTCACGCAACCACGCTTCAATTCGACAGGCTGCGCCTTGATCAATGACAGGCCCGACAACTGTACCCTGGTCTGATGGATCGCCCGATTTCAGCGCGCGCACTTTGGGAACGAGCTTCTCAAGAAACGTGTCATAAACGGCAGCATGTACGTAAATCCTTTGCACGGAAATACAGGTCTGGCCGGCATAGGCAAAGCCGCCTGTCACACATCGCTGGGCCGCCAGGTCCAGATCCGCGTCCGGTTCGATGATGACGCCGGCATTGCCGCCCAATTCCAACACGACCTTTTTCTTCCCGCATTTCGATTTCAGCATCCATCCCACCGCGGCGCTGCCGGTGAAACTCAGGAGTTTAAAACGCGGGTCCGTCACCATTTGTTCAGCCACGGTATTTGCACACGGTACAATGCTGACGGCGCCGGGCGGAAGATCGGTCTGGAGAATCAATTCACCGAGCAGCAGCGCCGTCAGTGGGGTTTGAGGCGCCGGCTTGATGACGATCGAATTGCCTGCGGCCAGGGCCGGCGCCAGTTTATGAACGACAAGATTCAGCGGAAAATTAAACGGCGTAATGCCGAGTATCGGCCCGATGGGGAAACGCCGTGTCAGTCCGATGTAGGTTTCCGTGCCTGGGGTCCAGTCCAGCGGAAGGACTTCGCCTGGAATGCGTTTCGCTTCTTCAGCAGCCACTAGAAATGTCTGAATTGCTCGACTGACTTCTCGTCTGGCATCGACGATCGGCTTACCCGATTCCGACGTGATCGTGGCAGCAAACTCTTCCTGGCGAGTCGTCAACTGTGCAGCCAGCGTGGCGAGCGCGTGTGACCGGGCATGCGAGGAGAGACGACGCATCGAGTGGAACGCCGAGACGGCAGCGGCAGTCGCGGACTCGGCTTCAGCTTGACCGCCCTGGGAGACCTCCGCGACTCGCTCCCCGGTGAAGGGATTGAGCACCGGCACGGTCGTGGCAGTCCGCGTCCACGCATGACTGATGAACAGGGGCTTGGCCTGTGCCATAGGGAAGATAGGTTACGGCTCTTTCTCTACGAGGCTGGGTTCTGCCGGCGACTCTTCGAACTTGGACGCCGTGTCGGCTTTCGCGATGAGTTCTTCGGTGCCCCAATCACGAATGGATTCCAACGTAAACGCCTCATACGTCGACACACCGTGACAGGTCGGACAATCCGGCATGGGAACCTTGCACCGAAAGACCTCGTTCAAACAGGACATGCAGACTAAAAACTGAGGATCCTCGCTTCCGCACTCGACTGACCAAAAGGTTTGTTCTTGTGACATGATTCCCTTCTTTTTTCCTCGATCCATTACGGCCGGCCTTCAACCTTCAGCAGACGATCGATTTCTTCCTCGAACACATCGAACGGAAACGCGCCGGGAATCAACAGCGGCGACTCCTGCGGCGAGCGGTTCGTCCGCATCAAAATAAATCCCGGCGTGCCGCGAAATCCAAGGGACGTTCCTTCTTCCTTATCTTTGAAGATTCCATCGGCGTGCCGCCCCTCCTCATAACATTTCGTGAAGGCGGGCAGATTCAGTCCGATAGCTCTAGCATGACGTTGAAACTCTGAGAGGTCAAGCCGGCCCCCATAGAGCCGGTCATGCATCGGCCAATATTTGCCCTGATCTCCTGCGCATCGAGCGGCATTCGCTGCATTGAATCCAGGTCCTTGGGGTGCGCGGGGAAAATCCCGATAGAGGAAACGAACTTTACCGGTCTCCACATATTTGGCTTGCAGCCGAGGCCAGGTCTCGCGAAAAAACTTTTGACAATAGCCACAGGTAAAGTCCGAATACTCGATGAGTGTAACGGGGGCGACCGGATTACCGCGAAGCCTGACCTCTCCAGTCAACCGGCTGTCAGACTCCTTCCCTACCGCATACAGAGGAATGAGGAGAAGCAGGCTCCACAGAAGCATGAGAAAAATCCTGTTGGCCCGTATCCGAATATTTTGAAGATATTGTGATGTCACACTAGACCCTACTGATCGTGATCGATCGATCCTCGTCGCTGTTTCGCCTGTTGATGCTGCTTTTTCTCTTGGATCCGCCGCTCGACGGAAGACTTGGTCGCTCGAGTCGGCACGCGTGGTTTACGAACTCGGTTCAGTTCGCGCAGGCGTTCGATTAAACGTGCAAAAGCGGTATCCTTGTTTCGAGCCTGTGAACGAGAATCAGAGGCGGTCACCCGCACCCCCGAGGGGAGATGCCGTAACCGCACGGCGCTATCCGTCACATTGCGATGCTGCCCTCCGGGCCCGCCGCTCCGGTACGCCTCGACAATCACTTCGCGCTCTAAAACCTCACGCGCTAAACTGTAAGGCCGGTGACGAGGCCGCGGCACGGATACCATCGTCTAGTCTCTCGGCAGATTTCTCGGATAGTAGTGCTCTTACGCGGATGTGTCTTTGGCCTGAAGCCGTTCCAACAGTCCCATCATCAAAAGCGGCCAGACGACGGTGGCATCGCTGAGCACTTCCGCAAAGCGTCCGCCCTCAGCCGGCGGGACAAACTTTCCCCACGAAATGCCCTCGGTATAGGTGCACCCGCTGAGTCCGCCCCAATAATCTG
>DATEPO010000106.1:0-5798 GCA_035273145.1 Nitrospiraceae bacterium | reverse complement strand
TAACCCGGTGATGCCTTGAGAAAGAGCCGTCATGCCGTTCCGTGTTGCGGCCAAACGGTCATAGGCCCATCGCGTTTCGATGGGAAATCCCGGGTTGACAAGGACAATCCATCGCTCGCCGACCAGTCTTACAGGTGTTACGTCTTCACCGCGGGCGCGCACCCGGGCCGTCGGGGCAAAGAAGAAGAACGGCACATCACTGCCCAGGACCTGGCCGACTTGGGCCATCTCAGAGGCCGACCATCCCAATGCCAAGAGACGATTGAGACCGACAATGGTGGCCGCCGCATCGCTGCTCCCTCCGCCCATTCCGGCAGACACCGGGATTCGTTTCACAATCCGGATATCCAATCCGACTGATAATCCGGCACGCTCCAACACTACACCAGCCGCTCGAGCTACTAAATTGCGCCCGTCCGTCGGAAGTGCCGGGTCATCGCATCGCAGACGCACGCCGGTTGTGTCGGACTGCAGATGTATGTGCAGCTCGTCCTCTAGCGCAACTGTCTGCATAAGAGACCAGAGGTTATGGTACCCATCGGTCCGCCGATCGAGCACTCGTAAGATGAGATTCACTTTCGCCGGCGCGCAAATCCGAACATCGCTCATCATCGGTCACTCATTATCCGAATCGTCTGTGCCGCCCTTAATCTCATATTTCTCCAGCCGGTATCGAAAGGACCGGGTATTGAGTTGCAATAATCTGGCGGCTTTCTTTTTCACCCACCGGCTTCGTTCCAAGGCTTTCAGCAGCAGATCTTTTTCAATCGAGTTGATGAGCTTCTCCAAATCCAACCCGTCCGGCGGAAGGTCGGTGGGGTATCCTTGTGCCGACGCGTGAGACGGGGCGGATGTCGCTGGTCGATGTAGCCATCCTTGAATGTCCCGTTCCTCGATCAGCGGTGTCGTTGAAAAGGCGACGACACGCTCGATCAGATTCTCCAACTCCCGGACATTGCCTTTCCACTCATGAACCAGCAACACTCGCATGGCGTCTGCCGATAAGGTCGGGACGGGCTTCCCGTTGGCTTTTGCGAATTGTTCAAGAAAATGTTTGGCGAGCAATGGAATATCGTTGGGCCTGAGGCGGAGCGGAGGGAGTGTAATAGGAATGACGTCGAGGCGATAGTAGAGGTCTTCTCGAAAACTCCCATCTGCGACCGCTTTGGCCAAATTCCGATTCGTCGCCGCAATCACCCGGACATCGACCTTGACGTCGCGTGTTCCGCCGACGCGTCTGAACTCACGTTCCTGGATTACGCGCAGAAGCTTGACTTGCATCGCCGGCGAGGTGTCGCCGATTTCATCGAGGAAAATGCTGCCGCCATCCGCCACTTCAAAGAGCCCGGCCTTATTGGCAATCGCGCCTGTAAACGCTCCTCTCATATGGCCGAATAATTCACTTTCGAGCAACGGCTCCGGGAGGGCGCTGCAGTTCACCGTCACGAACGGCAGCCTGCTGCGGATGCTGTTGTAATGGATCGCCCGGGCTATCAATTCCTTTCCCGTCCCGCTTTCCCCGAAGATCAGCACATTGCTCTTACTGTCGGCGACCTTCAGGACCACCTCCAGCACTTTCTGCATAGGCTCGCTCTGTCCGATAATGTTGGCCAGAGACGATTGGCTGGCGATCTCACGTTTCAGTAACGTGTTTTCCGTGGACAGCCGCCGGCGTTCCAGCGCATTGCGCACGATAAGTTGCACTTCATCGACTTGAAACGGCTTGCTTAAATAATCGTACGCGCCGAGTTTCATCGCTTCGACAGCGGAATCGCTGGAGGCAAAGGCCGTAATGAGCAGGACCACCGTATCCGGCGAGATCTCCTTGACGGATTTCAAGACCTCGATCCCGCCGACCTTCGGCATCTTGAGATCCGTGATCACCAGATCGAAAATTTCTTTGCCGACCTGGACGATCGCTTCGCTCCCGTCCGAGGCAAGGGTGACATCATAGCCGGCACGCTTGAGCATGATGCTCAAGACATCGCGCATGCTTCGCTCATCATCGACGACTAGTATCTTTTCCACGGTTCCCTACCTTCATGCCACAATCGTAGCCCGGCGTCAGCGGATACGGGTAAACATACGCTAAACTGAGATCCCTTGCCCTCCTGGCTGTCGACGCGGATCCAGCCGCCGTGTAGATCGACAATGCGATGAACGGCCGCAAGGCCGAGTCCCGACCCACGTTTTTTGGTGGTAAAAAACGGAAGGAAAATTTTGTCCAGCACATCCTTCTGAATGCCTTCTCCGGTATCTTGAAAGAGCACTTCGATGACTTCTCCACTTCGTTCACCTGAACCGACCCGGCGACGGCCGGTCGAAATCGTCAACTGTCCTCCGGTTGACATGGCTTCAAATGCGTTGGTGGCGAGGTTCCAAAATACTTGTTTGATCTGATCGGGATCAATCTGGGCGGTCATCACCCCGGGACCAGGATAGGTCACGATCACGATGTTCATGTGGGATTGCGCTTCGTGGCGAATGAGATCCAGCGTGTCGGCTAAGACTACATTGACATCATACTCTTTCAAATTCAGCGCCGGCGGGCGCGCGTAAAGGAGAAACTCCGTGATAATCGCGTCGAGGCGAGATGTTTCTCGAATGGCGATATCCATGAGATGCTGGTTCGATTCATCGAGTTGAACATCCTTCCGTAAGATTTGCATCGAACCGGCCAGCGCCGCGAGCGGATTGCGAATTTCATGCGCCATCCCCGCTGACATTTCACCCAGCGTGGCCAGCCATTCGCGCCGCCGCATCTGCTCTTCCAAGTCGCGGATCTGTGTCAGGTCCTGAAAAATTCCAACCAAGCCTGTTCGCACACCGTTTTCAGTCAGAGGCGCCAGTGTCATGCCGATAATCATGCGCGTATGATCGGCCCGCCGGCCTTCTCCTTCGAACCGGTATGGCGCCATGACGGTCGAGGTATCGGCATCGAATAGATTCGCCTGCTCCCAATTGAAGACCTCCCACCATGGCTTATCTTTCACGGTGTCTAACGAGAAGAGCGTGATATCCTGAGCGGCGCGGTTAAACGACGTGATTCGGCCGGCTTCATCGGTCGTGAATAACCCGCTGCTCAAACTATGCACCACGTTTTCATGAAACGCCTGCAAGCGGCTCAGCCCTTCCTCCTTTTCAACGAGCGATTGTCCTGCCCGTTTCAATTGATCGGCCAATGCACCGCTTAAGAGCCCCACCATAATGACGGCCAGGCTATGAATGCCGAATGTATATAACGTGGCGGGCGCAGAGAGCCGGCTAGGAGGTGCCACATCAAAAGCACCGGACAACTGAAGATTGGTGACCAACCCAAAGAGGGCGACGCTGACTCCGGCCGCAACCAATCCTCCCTGTCGCCTGAGGATCAAGTTCGCCAGCGTGACGGTAATGATGTAAAAGACGGAGAATGGGCTTTCGATTCCGCCGGTGTTGGCAACAAGATATGTTTCGAGGAGAAGATCAATGCCGACTTGCAGGTAGGCGAATGGCTGTAACAGGGCTGCGCTGATGAGATAACGTAGCGTGAGCGCGTACAGGATCGTGACAAGATACGTACCGACGATCAAGGGATAAAAAGCAAAAGCCGGCTGACTCTTTCCTATCTGGAGTACTGCAGAAAGGCCGAGCAATAGGGTGACCACCACCACCCGAAAGCCCATCAGCCAGTAGAGCCTTATTCGAAGATTTTCCATCAGCTCAGCAGTTTGCAGATGCCATGTCAGGGTCGGAGCGGCAGAGATTTCTTCGACACTTTACAGAGGGGGCTTAAGGAAGGCAAGGAGCGAGCGACCCACGTATAGAATGGAACCATGTTAATGTATCTAGCCTATGGCTGAAGCCATTTTGAAGATCGGCAAATACATGGCAATGACGATGAACCCAATGACCACTCCGAGAAACACCATCATCATGGGTTCAAGCAGAGCCGTCAATGAAGCCACTGCCTGATCGACTTCATCGTCATAAAAGTCGGCAATTTTCCCGAGCATCGCATCGAGCGCTCCGGTCGACTCTCCTACTGAAATCATATGGACCACCATTTTCGGAAAGACATCGCTTTTCGAGAGCGGATCTGCCAAAGTTTTTCCCCCGCTGATGCTCTGCCGAGCCCCCAGAATTGCATTTTCTACAATTTTATTGCCGGAGGTCTTCGCGGTAATCATCAACCCGTCCATGATCGGGACGCCGCTCGTAATCAATGTTCCCAATGTGCGGGTAAATTTGGCGACCGATGCCTTCCGGATTAATTCTCCAATGACCGGCATTTTGAGAAGCAGACGATCGATGGCAAGGCGGCCGTTTGCTGTCTTATAGTACCGTTTGACGGCATACGCAATCCCTCCCAATGCCACGACGATATAGATGATGTAGTGTTGCATAAACTCGCTGACATTGATGACCAATTGAGTGGGGCCCGGCAATCCTACTTTTCCGCCGGACAAGTCCGTAAACATTTTTGCGAAAATCGGAATAACCCAAATCATGAGGATAGTAATGACGATCACCGCGACCCCGATAATTGCAGCGGGATATACCATAGCGGACTTAATGGCACTCTTCAGCTTCATGGCCTTTTCTATGTGCTTAGCCAAGCGAAGCAAGATACTATCCAACAAACCTCCTACTTCACCGGCGTGAACCATGTTGACATAGAGTTCATCGAAGACTTTTGGATGCTTTTTCAGCGCGTCGGCAAAGGTCGAACCTCCCTCAACGTCAAGCTTGATTTCTCCCACTGCCTTACCAAGAAACTTGTTTTCAGACTGGGTCGAGAGAATATCGAGACACTGAACAAGGGGTAGGCCGGCATTGATCATAGTGGAAAACTGGCGCGTAAAGACGACAAGGTCCTTGTCTTTGACACCTCCGCCGCTTAGACTCGCAAAGCGACCCTGGGCCAGCGCTTTTTCTTGAAGACTCGTGACCCCGACATTGAGCTTACGAAGTTGCTCAACGGCTTCATCGCGCGTTTTCGCAATGACTTCTCCCTTTTTTACAGCACCCTGTCGATTTTTACCGACATACGCAAACGTAGCCATTGCAGTTTACCCTCGCGTATAGATCAGACAAAGCATGTATGGTGGTTGACGTGATTTTGGGAGGACGTGCGGAAAACCCGATAATGGCACAGTGGTAGCTTTTCATGCCCGCTATTTCGAGAAGCACATTTCCATGATGTTCTCAGAGGTTAGGCTCAGATGTGATAGTCAGAAGTCTACTGGAGGATGCATAAGCTGTCAACCTTACGCAGTTAGAGGCGATACCTTTAGCCGTCTGCAACCATGGATACGACGCACTACACGTTCTTTGCGCCCTGTCCTCGAGGGCTTGAATCGGTCCTTTACGAAGAATTGCTCACGCTGGATGCCGCCGATCTTCTCGTAAGACCCGGAGGTGTCCGCTTCAGCGGCTCATTGGCCCTGTGCTATCGAGTGAATCTAGAGTCCCGGATCGCGAGCCGTATCCTCTGGCGAGCCGCCGAAGCTTCCTATCGCTCCGAGCAGGACATTTATCACGTTGCCGCTGATCTTCCCTGGCATCAGTGGTTCTCGCCGGCACAGACGATCAAAGTCAAAGTGAGTGCTCAGCAATGCCCGCTTCAGAGTCTCGCCTTTGTGACGCTACGGATCAAGGATGCCGTCTGCGATTGCTTTGCCGCGTCTTGCGCACGCAGACCGACTGTGGATACTGCCAGGCCCGATATCCTCATCGTCGCCTTTCTCGATCAGCAGACCGTGACATTCTACGTCGACACGTCCGGAGACCCACTGTTCAAACGAGGCCTACGTCGA
>DATEPO010000105.1:0-14743 GCA_035273145.1 Nitrospiraceae bacterium | reverse complement strand
CGATATCCAGCGGCACATGACCAGGACGCGCGAGTTTTTCACCCAACGTTTTGGACCGGTCTGAGATGGAACTTGTTTTTCCGGTAAGTCTGTTTGGTTTATTGAGTCTGTTTGGGACTGAACCGACCAACCGGTTCAACTGACCAAACAGGTTCATGTTCCCGCATCACGTTTCCTGCCGATAATCAGCCGTGCTCCCGACCGGCTCGTCAGGTAGTACCACGCCCATTCAAACATCACACGCAGACGATTCCGGAACCCGATCAAAAAGAAAATGTGCACCACACACCAGAGCAGCCAGGCCAACACGCCCACGGTCCGCAATCGCCCTATTTGCGCGATCGCGTGCGCTTTGCCGATGGTGGCCAGCATCCCGCGGTCCTTGAAGATGAACGGCGGACGGGCTTCCGGAGGGATGTCTTTAGCGATGAGGTGCGCGACATAACGTCCCTGTTGGATGGCGACCGGCGCGAGAGCGGGCAATGGCTGCCCTTGGACATCGCTCGCGCTCGCCGCATCGCCGATGACGAAGATGGAGGAATCGCCGGGGACGGACAAATCTCTGTCCACAGCGACGCGTCCCTGTCGATCCAGCGGAAGACCGAGTGTGCGTAACAACGGAGAGGCTTCGTTTCCCGCCGCCCAAATCGCATTCGCCGTGTCGAGGAACTGGCCCCCGGCAAACACGCCTCGCTCGTTTACCTCGGTCACGCGAGTGTTGAGTCGAACCTCTACCCCAAGGTCCATGAGCACCCGCTGCGCCTTGGCGGCCAACGATTCGTCGAACCCCATGAGTATTCTGCTTCCGGCTTCGATCAAGAGAATCCGTATGTGCGAAGACGGTATCAAGGGAAAATCCGGAAGGATCGACGCGCGAGCGATCTCCGCAATCGCGCCGGCCAATTCCACGCCGGTCGGTCCAGCTCCGACGATGACAAAGGTGAGATACCTGCGCGCTGCTGGGGTTCCGTGAACACGCTCCGCATGTTCGAACGAGAGCAGCATATGCTCCCGGATGCTCAAGGCATCCGCCAACGTCTTGAGCCCGGGCGCAAACGCGCCCCACTGCTCCTTACCGAAGTACGAATGACGTGATCCCGGAGCCAGAATCAAATAGTCAAACGGCACCTCAGTGTCCATGAGCCGGACGATCCGCTTCGCCCGGTCAACCGCGACCACGTCATTCATGAGGATACGCAGATTTCGTTGTCGCTGAAGGATCGTCCGCAAAGGCGAGGCAATATCGCCCGCGGACAACGCCGCCGTGGCGACTTGATACAGAAGCGGCTGGAAGAGATGATGATTCGTGCGATCGATGAGCACGATGTCGGCTCGCACGCCCCGCAGGGACTGCGCGGCCGTCAAACCGCCAAACCCACCGCCGACAATGACCACCTGCCGTCTCTTTACCTGCATCTGGTTTCCTCCTCTAGCGTGTAGTCTGTCTCCGGAAGTTTGTGTTCGTGAACTTCCTTGCTAAAGAAGCACCGACTGACTGTGGCGCCGCAGGGACTCTTGCCTTCAGTCGGGCACTCTTCCTACATCGCACATCCACATCGTTGTCTACGGTGAGACACGATGTCCATGAGCGGACAGCCTGTCGTCGCGCGGTTCGGTACATTTCTTGGCCATTCAAATGCTCGATAGCTCGTGCCCCTCTGAACTCCTATGCTGTACACGGGCCGTCATCTGTTCGCCTCGGTTCCGTGTGTTTGAGATGGGGGCAAAGGGCTGGCCTAACGCTTGCTCTCCGCTCACCACGACCCACGTTCGATTCGTATAGGTCACGATGGATTCAAATAATGTGGCGGCATTGGCATTTTACTTTGTGGCGGTGCTCATCGTCATCGCCGGCATGATTGGTCTTCCGTATGTCCTCGGAGAGCGGCATTGGCAAAACCGTGCGCGCCAAGGGCAACGGGGAACCGATGAGCCTTATGAGTCGGGCATCATCCCGACCGGGACAGCACAGCTGCGCTTGCCGATTCAGTACTACCTGGCCGCCATGTTCTTTGTCATCTTCGATCTTGAAGCGGTGTTCATTTATGCCTGGTCGATTGCCGTCCCCGAGACCGGCTGGTGGGGATTTGGCGAGATGGCGGTCTTCATCGCCATTTTATTGGTCGCATTGGCGTACTTATGGCGAGTCGGCGCATTGAACTGGGGCGCGCACTATCGGAGAGCCGAAGCGCGATCGGAAGAGTCCCAGAAGGAGAAGCGTGATGCCATGGTGGCGTAGCGATTCCGCCCATACGCCGCTGTCTGCACAGGCAGATGCGGCGCATACAGACGCGAGCTATGAACGATCGACGGTCGAGGCCGTACAAGGGTCGGTCTTGCTGGCACGGCTGCAAGATCTGATCGCGTGGGGCCGCAAGAATTCGCTTTGGCCACTGAACTTCGGTCTCTCATGCTGCTATGTCGAAATGGCCACGAGCATTACCAGCGCCTATGACATCGCCCGCTTCGGCGCAGAAGTCGTGAGGGGTTCGCCGCGCCAGGCCGATGTCATGGTCGTCTCGGGCACCGTGTTTATCAAAGTGGCGCCGATCATCAAACAACTCTACGAGCAAATGATGGAACCGCGGTGGGTGATCTCAATGGGCTCATGCTCCAATTCGGGCGGCATGTACGACATCTATTCCGTCGTCCAAGGCGTCGATAAATTTCTCCCGGTCGATGTTTACATGCCCGGTTGTCCACCCCCGCCCTATGCCTTTATGGAATCGCTCCTTCTGCTGCAAGAGAAGATCGGCCATCAGCGAAGACCGCTGAGTTGGATGTTTGGCCGACAAGAGACGCAACCATTGATGATGCCTTCCAAGCGAGATGAGAAGCAGGCCTGGCGAAGCCAACAGACCGACTACCCGTCCATCGACACGCTGCCCATCACGGATGCGCTGTTTAGACGTCCGGGCGAGCGGCGTCCAGGGGAGAAAAGCCCGAATCCACGGAGGCCGACCGGTGGCTAACGCGTCCGTACTCTCAGGCAAACCGGGCATCGCCGGTGAATTAGAAAACCGCTTCCCATCCGGAATTCTGGCCGTTCAACCGACGCGTGACGATGTGCCGACCCTCTGGGTCTCGCCGGAACAGGCGCGAGCCGTGTTGTCGTATCTGAAGAAGGACGCGCCTCAGCCCTATCGGATGTTGTATGACCTCACCGCGATCGATGAGCGGCTTCGTCAGAATCGCCAGGGACAGCCGGCGAGCGCAGTGTCTCTCGTCTATCATCTGTTGTCGTTCGAGCGGAATGCGGATGTCCGCATCAAAGTGCCGTTCATGAGCGAGACACCGTCTGCGCCGACCATCACCGATCTGTGGGCCAATGCGAATTGGTACGAGCGCGAGACATGGGACATGTTCGGCATTCGATTCGAGGGCCATCCGCATTTGCGGCGCTTACTGATGCCGCCGATGTGGGACGGACATCCATTGAGAAAAGAGCATCCCGCGCGGGCCACCGAAATGGGCTGGTTTCAATTACCGGAGGACAAGCAGGAGGCGGCGCAGGACGCCTTACAGTTTCACCCTGAAGAGTGGGGGATGCAGCGATCCGAGGATGACCGGTTCGATTATGTGTTTGTGAATCTCGGGCCCGCACACACGGGTACCCACGGGGTGCTGCGGCTGGTCGTCCAATTGGAAGGCGAAGCCATCGTCGATATCGTGCCCGATATCGGATTTCACCACCGCGGCGCTGAAAAGATGGGCGAACGCCAAACCTGGCATACGTATATACCGTATACCGACCGCGTGGATTATCTTCAAGGGTTGTTGAATGAGCTGGCGTACGTCCAGTCCGTCGAACAGCTCGCCGGCATCGAGGTACCCGATCGGGTGAAGGTCATTCGCGTCATGATGTGCGAGTTGTATCGCCTCGCCAATCATCTCGTATGGTACGGCACGTTCGCGCAAGACGTGGGCGCGCTGTCGCCGGTGTTCTATATGTTCAACGACCGCGAACGCATTCACCACATTGCGGAATCGGTCTGCGGGGCGCGCATGCATCCGAACTGGTTCCGCATCGGCGGCCTCGCGCATGATCTGCCCGACGGGTGGGACGAATTAGTGCGGCAGTTTGTAGACTATTTCCCGAAGCGGCTGGACGAGTACGACTCGCTCGTGATGCAGAATCCGATTTTCAAGGCCCGAACGGTCGGGATCGGCGCCTACAGTTTGGACGAAGCCATTGAATGGGGCGTGACTGGACCAGGCCTCCGCGCCTGTGGACTCGAATGGGACCTCCGTAAGAAGCGCCCGTATTCGGGTTACGAGCACTTCGACTTCGACATTCCCACAGCGACCCACGGCGATTCCTACGATCGGGCCGTCGTGCGAATCGAGGAAATGCGCCAGTCGCTGCGGATCATTGCCCAATGCCTGCGCCGTATGCCTTCGGGGCCGTATAAGGCACATCACCCGCTCACGACACCGCCGATCAAAGAACGCACGATGCATGACATCGAAACGCTCATTACCCATTTTCTCGGAGTGAGCTGGGGCCCGGTGATCCCGGCAGGTGAAGGTGGAGTCCCGATTGAAGGCGCGAAAGGGCAAGTGACCTATTACTTGACCAGTGATGGAAGCCAGACTTCTTACCGGACACGGATACGCACGCCATCGTTTCCGCATATTCAAATGGTGCCGTTTATCTCCCGGGGGGAATTGCTGTCGGATTTGGTCGCGATCTTGGGCAGTGTGGATTTCGTGCTCTCGGATGTTGATCGATGAAGGTGCTCATCGTTATTCGTGAATCGTTTCACGTAAAAAGAGAAATACGGCCGTGCCTCGGTTAACGAATAACGTTTCCTCAGATCTCTTGCGATCAACGTTTAACAAATAACGATGCTTTCAGATACCGAGCGTCAAGAAATCGAACAAGAACTCCCACACTATCCCGACAAACGTGCGGCCTGCGTGGAAGCCTTGAAGATCGTCCAGCGCCATCACGGGTGGGTGTCCGACGAGCGGCTCAGGAGTTTGGCGGCGATGCTGGAGATGACGCCGGACGAACTGGACGGTGTCGCGACGTTTTATAACTTGATTTATCGAAAGCCCGTGGGCCGCCACGTCGTGCTGCTGTGCAACAGCATTTCGTGCTGGATCATGGGCTACGAACAGATGCGCGCGCACCTGAAGGCGCGGCTCGGCGTTGATCTGGGGCAAACGACGGCGGATCAACGGTTCACCCTGCTCCCAATCGTCTGCTTGGGCGCCTGCGATCACGCACCCACGATGATGATCGACGACGATCTCCATCACGATCTGACGCCGGAGAACATAGACGGCATCTTGGAGAAGTACCCATAGGGAAGGTTAAGACTGAGGTTAAGGATAAGTCGATCGAGGACGAGTTAAACATACATTAACGCTTTATCTTCACTTACCCTTAGCCTCAGCCTTAACTGAATCAGAAACTAAATCAGACAATGGAGACGCCACTCACTCAACACATTCGGCCGAACGAGGAACCTCTCTGGATCTCGGATTACGAGAAGGCCGGGGGTTATGAATCGGTCCGGCATACTCTGCGATCATTGACGCCGCAAGATGTGCAGCGGCTCGTGATGGAGTCGAATCTCCGCGGACGCGGGGGGGCCGGCTTCCCGACGGGAAAGAAATGGAGCCCGGTGCCGATGGGTCCCGATGCTCCGCGTCCGAAATATCTGGTCGTGAACGCCGATGAGATGGAACCGGGCACCTTCAAGGATCGCCTGCTGCTCCAAGGCGATCCTCACCAGATGATCGAAAGCATGATCGTCAGCGGCTACGCGATTGAAGCGGACGTCGGATACATTTTCCTTCGCCATGAATACCGGTTGGCGGCGGCGCGTTTGCATCGGGCCATCGGCGAAGCCGCTGCACATGGCTACCTCGGCAGGAATATTCTTGGCTCCGGATTCAACTTTGAGGTGCATCTGCATACCAGCGCCGGGCGCTATATCTGCGGAGAAGAGACGGCGCTTTTGAATGCGCTGGAGGGCAAGCGTCCCATTCCACGCGCGAAACCACCCTACCCGCAAATGTCGGGACTGTGGGGCCGTCCGACGGTCGTGCAGAACGTGGAAACGCTCTACAACGTTCCGCATATCGTCTTGCGCGGCGTGGAATGGTATCGGAGCCTGTCTCATACGAAAGACGGCGGCACGAAGTTGTATGGCGTCAGCGGAAGAGTACACCGGCCGGGTCTGTGGGAATTGCCGATGGGCACGACGATCCGTGAAATTTTGCATGAGCACGCCGGCGGCATGCGGGACGGCGTTCGTTTGCGAGGAGTGCTGCCCGGCGGGGCGTCCACGGCATTTCTCACCGAGGAGCATCTCGATCTTCCCATGGATTTCGATTCCCTCCCGAAAGCCGGCAGCCGCATGGGAACGGGCACGATGATCGTCCTCGATGATGCGACCTGCCCCGTGGCGTTTATGCAGAACATCGAACAGTTCTTCGCCCAAGAATCGTGCGGTTGGTGCACGCCTTGTCGAGACGGCCTGCCGTGGGTCTCACTGATTCTTGAAGGGCTGGAAGCAGGCCGCGGTACAGTTGCCGATGTGGATCTGCTCAAGATGCATACACGATTTCTCGGGCCAGGCAAGACCTATTGCGCGCTGGCGCCGGGGGCCATGGACCCCCTGGAAAGCGCTTTGAAACATTTTGGACAAGACTTCGAGCGGCACATTCACGAGGGACAGTGCCCATGGAAGGAACCGGTCAGCCATCGGCAATCAGCCGCCGGCCTGAATCGAATCGCAAGCTGAGCTGATCGCTGGGGGAGCTATTGAACATGGCATCTCTTTTTATCGATAGACAACCGTACGCGGTGGACGAGCGGCAGAACCTGCTTGCTGCTTGCCTGTCGCTCGGATTCAATCTCCCGTACTTCTGCTGGCACCCGGCCATGGGATCGGTCGGGGCGTGCCGGCAATGTGCCGTCAAACAATTTCGCGATGAGCAGGATACGCACGGGCGCATCGTCATGGCATGCATGACACCCGCAGCGGACGGCTCCCGCATTTCAATCGACGACAGCGAAGCCAAAGCCTTTCGCGAAAGCATTATCGAATGGCTCATGACCAATCATCCGCACGACTGTCCGGTGTGTGACGAAGGCGGCGAATGCCATCTTCAAGACATGACGGTGATGACCGGACATGCGTATCGCCGCTACCATTTCAAGAAACGGACATTTCGCAATCAAGACCTGGGCCCGTTCATCAAACACGACATGAACCGATGCATCGAGTGTTACCGCTGCGTTCGCTTCTATCGAGATTACGCCGGCGGCCGGGACTTCGAGGTCTTTGCCGCACACAATCATGTGTATTTCGGGCGGCACGAAGACGGGGTCTTGGAAAGCGCTTTCAGCGGAAACTTGATCGAGGTGTGTCCGACAGGGGTCTTCAACGATAAGCCCCTATTTCATCACTACACGCGCAAGTGGGATCTGCAAAGCGCGCCCTCCGTCTGCACCCATTGCAGTCTCGGCTGCAATATCACGCCCAGTGAGCGGTATGGCGAGCTACGGCGTGTCGTTAATCGGTACAACAGTCAGGTCAACGGGTACTTCCTCTGCGACCGCGGACGCTTCGGGTATGGGTTTGTGAACAGTAAGGAGCGCCTCACACTGCCATTGCTCCGCGAGCGGCGCGAGGGTGCACCCGACGTCGTAAGCCGTGAGGCGGCGGTGAATCGCGCCGTCGCGGCGCTGAAGAAATCACAGGTCATTGTAGGAATCGGCTCGCCTCGAGCCTCACTCGAAGCAAACTTTGCATTAAGGACGTTGGTCGGTCCGGAACGGTTTTCCATCGGTGTCTCACGGCGGGACGCCGATCTCTTGCGGCTCGTCCTCGATATCTTGAGGACCGGCCCCGTGCCGGCGGCCTCGATACAGGACATCGAGCAGGCTGATGCGGTCTTGGTACTCGGGGAAGACGTGATGAATACGGCGCCCCGGCTTGCCTTGGCTCTGCTGCAATCCACCCGGCAGCAACCGATGCACGTTTCCGATGCGCTTCAGATCCCGCGATGGAACGATGCCGCCGTGCGTGAAGCGATTCACGATCGGAAGGGACCGCTCTATATTGCCGGGTATCACCATACCTGGCTCGATCAATTCGCAACTGAAACCTATCGCGCGGGGCCCGACGACGTGGCCCGGCTGGGCTTTGCCGTCGCCCATGAATTGGATGCGAACGCTCCTGCTGTTCCCGATCTCCCTGCCGACACACACACTTTGATTCAACGGATCGCCAGGGCGCTGAAAACGGCCGAGCGCCCGCTCGTCGTGTCCGGCACAGGCAGTCTCAGTCCGGCCGTCATTCAGGCGGCCGCCAATGTCGCACGAGCCTTGCATCAAGCGGGCCGCCGCGCGATGCAGTGTTATGCCCTCCCGGACGCCAACAGTCTCGGTCTCGCGATGATGGGAGGAAAAAGTCTCGAGGAAATCATGATCGTAAGCGAAGCCGGTAGCGTCATGGCACTCGACAACGATCTGTATACCCGCCTGCCGCGCATGACAGTCGATGCATGGCTCGATCAGACCGGACAGCTCATCGTCCTCGATTCCATCAACCATGCCACGGCAGCACGCGCCGATCTCACGTTGCCCTCCGGCACATGGGCGGAATCGGACGGAACGCTGATCAACAATGAAGGCCGTGCACAACGTTTCTATCAGGTCTTTGTGCCGCGAGAAACTGTTCAAGAAAGCTGGAGATGGATTCGTGACATGGGAGCGCGCGCAGGACGGGCGGAGTATGCCGGATGGCGGACACTCGATGATGTGATGCGCACACTGGCTGAAGCCATTCCCATTTTCCACGAGATTCCACAGGTTGCCCCGTCGGCCGACTTCCGCATTGTCGGAAAACGTATTCCACGGCAGTCGGAACGGTTCAGCGGACGAACGGCCATGGTCGCCAATCGGTCGGTTCATGAGCCGAAACCGGCCGAAGACTGCGATTCGCCGCTGGCCTTTTCGATGGAAGGCGCTCGCAATTCGGTACCGTCTCCGTTGATCTCGGAGTTTTGGGCGCCCGGATGGAATTCAATTCAGGCCTTGAACAAGTTTCAGAATGAGGTGGGCGGGCCGTTGCGCGATGAAAGACCCGGCATACGATTGATCGCGACACGGAATGGTACACAGCCACACTACTTTGCCGACATTGCTCCGCGTTTCGAACGGCGTCATGATCAGTGGCTGATTCTCCCTCTCTATCATCTCTTCGGCAGCGAGGAGCTCAGCGCACGCTCCAACCCGATCATGGAACGCATGCCCAATCCCTATCTCGCGCTATCGACGGAAGATGCAGCCGTGCAACAGATCGCAGAGGGGCAAGAGATCAGTTTGATTCTTGGCGAACAACTCTTTCGGTTGCCGATCTTACTCAATACGTCCATTACTCCGGGCGTCGCGGGACTCCCGGCATTGCCCGCATTGGCCGGCGTCTCCTTGCCGGCGTGGGGCCAAATCCGACGGGATGACGCGGCATGAGCCCGTTGCTCGACAAAGGGATGATCGTTCTCGGCGTCCTCGGCGGCGTGCTCACGCTCAGCGCCTTGCTGATTTGGATGGAGCGCCGTTTGCTGGGTCTCTGGCAGGAACGGTTCGGCCCCAATCGCGTCGGGCCGTTCGGTATTCTGCAATCGCTCGCCGATATGATCAAGATCTTCTCCAAGGAAGATTGGATTCCTCCATTTGCGGACAAACCGGTCTTCGTAATTGCACCCGCCATCGTGATCCTCACCACGCTCATGTCCTTTGCCGTCGTGCCGTTTTCTGCCGGTATCGTCGTGACCGACTGGAACATCGGGCTCTTGTTCTTCTTGGCCATGTCATCCTTGGCCGCCTATAGCATCGTCCTGGGCGGCTGGGCCTCCAACAGCAAATTCGCCCTTCTCGGCGGTATGCGGGCAACGGCCCAATTATTGAGCTATGAAATTTTCATGGGCTTGTCGCTGATGGGCGTGGTCATGCTTGCCGGCTCCTTCAATCTCGGTGACATCGTCGAGGCACAGCAAGGGCTTTGGTTCGTCATTCCACAAGCGCTCGGCTTCGTCATCTTTTTGATCGCAGGATTGGCGGAGACGCATCGGGCGCCCTTCGATATGCCGGAAGCGGAGGCCGAATTGGTGGCGGGCTATCATGCCGAATATTCCGGGATGAAGTTCGGAATGTTCTTTGTCGGCGAATATGCCGGCGTCACGCTGATTTCAGCGATGATCGTCGTGCTGTTCTTCGGCGGTTGGCACGGCCCTTGGCTGCCGCCGCTCGTGTGGTTTGGACTGAAGACGCTGTGTTTTATCGTGTTGATCTTTCTGATCCGTGCCACCTTGCCGAGACTACGCTTCGATCAGTTCTTGTCGTTAGGATGGAAGGTGCTGCTGCCGATCGCCTTGGTCAATGTGCTTGTCACCGGAGCGGTCGTACTCACGTTAAACGTGAATCGTTAAACGTGAATCGTGAGGAAAGATTGTATTGTTTTGTTATCGGCGTTTAACGAATAACGGTTAACGAGTAACGACATGCAGTACGTAATAGACATTCTCAAGGGTCTCTGGGTCGTCGCCAAACGGACGTTTCGGCGGCCGATCACGGTGCAATATCCAGACGAGAAGCCGTACCTGCCGCCCCGTTACCGCGGACGAATTGTATTGACCCGGGACCCGGATGGCGAGGAGCGCTGCGTCGCGTGTTATCTCTGTGCCGTAGCCTGCCCGGTCGATTGCATTGCTCTGCAGGCGACGGAGAATCGAGCCGAGCACGATCGTCGTTACCCGGCGTTCTTTCGCATCAACTTCTCACGCTGCATTTATTGCGGCCATTGCGAAGAAGCGTGCCCGACCTATGCGATTCAGCTCATTCCGGATTTCGAACAGAGCGAATACAGGCGCCCCAACATGGTGTACGAGAAAGAGCACCTACTGATAGCCGGGCAAGGCAAATATCCCGGATACAACTTCTATCGAGTGGCCGGCGTGCGGATCGGAGGCAAGGACAAAGGGGAAGCCGAGAATGAAGCGCCGCCGGTGGACGTGCACAGCTTGCTGCCGTGAAAATAGCTGTCAGCCGCCACGATCAGCCGTCAGTAAAGACATGCTGAACGCTAATAGCTGAACGCTGAAAGCTTTCTTATGGAATTCGCTTTCTACCTCACAGCCGCCGTCGCCGTGCTGGCCACCTTGCGCGTCATCACCCACACGCAGGGTGTCCACGCGCTGCTTTATCTCACGGTCTCGTTTCTCGCCATCGCATTGATCTTCTTCATGCTGGGCGCGCCGTTCATCGGCGCCTTAGAAGTCATTATCTATGCCGGGGCGATCATGGTCCTGTTCGTCTTCGTGATCATGATGCTGAATCTGGGACCGCAATCTGTCGAACAAGAGCGGCGCTGGCTGCAGACAGAATTATGGATGGGGCCGGCCATCCTGTCGCTGATCCTTCTGAGCGAGTTGATTTACCTTCTCACGATATCCGGAGAATCTGCTCCTATCATGATGACGCCCATCAATCCCAAGCAGGTCGGCATCAGCCTGTACGGCCCCTATTTGATCGGCGTGGAGCTGGCCTCACTTCTATTACTCCCTGGCTTGATCGGCGCGTATCATCTGGGACGCCGTCTACGAAAGGACCGGTGGTAATGGCGACCCACGCCCTATTTCTCGCTGCCGCCTTGTTCGTCTTGGGTCTCGTCGGCCTGCTCCTGCGCCGCAATCTGATCTTCATCTTGATGTCGGTGGAGGTCATGGTGAATGCGGCCGGGTTGGCCTTCATTGCAGCCGGCGCACGTTGGGCGCAGCCCGATGGACAGGTCATGTTCATCTTCATCCTGACGTTGGCTGCGGCCGAAGTGTCGGTGGCCTTGGCGCTCGTACTACAACTGTACTATCGCCTCAAAACCCTGGATGCCGATGCGGCAAGCGTGATGAGGGGCTAATGCCGGAAGTAATTGAGTAACGAAGGAAAGCGCATGACGGCTATTGGTTTTCACAATTACTTCGTTACTCAATGACTCCCTTACTTCCCGGTTGGTGTTTGAATATGCTCGAACTACTGTGGCTTATCCCCGCCTGTCCCCTGGCCGGCTTCATCCTGCTGGCCGTGTTCGGTGGACGACTGACGCCTCGCCACATCGCATGGATCGGTGTAGGGTCCGTCGGGCTCTCCGCCCTGATCACCGGTCTCGTAGCCGCGACATTTGTCGCCGCTCCGCCGATGGGAGATCGCTTTCTTCAAATCCTCTGGAAGTGGATGGACGTCTCCGGCTTCTCGCCGGCCATTGCGTTCCACCTCGATGCACTGTCGCTCATCATGATCCTCGTCATTACATTTGTCGGCTTCCTGATTCATGTCTACTCATCCGAGTTTATGATCCATGACGAAGGCTATCGGCGCTTTTTCGCCTACATGAATTTGTTCGTCGCCTCCATGCTCACGCTGGTCCTGGCCGATAATCTCCTGCTGCTCTACTTGGGATGGGAAGGGGTGGGACTCTGCAGTTATCTCTTGATCGGATTTTGGTATCGTGAATCGGCGAACGGCCGCGCCGCGCAAAAGGCCTTTATCGTCACCCGGATCGGCGACACGGCGTTCGCCATCGGCCTCTTTCTCTTGTTCACTCATCTCGGCACGCTGAACATTCAGGATGTATTGATACGGGCTCACCAGGAGTGGGGAGTCGGCGCGGTTCCCGCCGTGGCGGCAACGCTCCTGCTGCTCGGCGGTGCAGTCGGCAAATCGGCGCAGCTTCCCTTGCAGACGTGGCTCCCCGATGCGATGGCCGGTCCCACGCCCGTCAGCGCCCTCATTCATGCCGCCACGATGGTCACGGCCGGTGTGTATCTCATCGCCCGGCTCCACACCTTGTATGAACTGGCGCCGGCGGTGCAGTTTCTTGTGGGCATTATCGGCGCGGTGACCTTGCTGATCGCCGCGTCCAGCGCCTTGGTGCAGCGCGACATCAAGCGTGTCTTGGCCTATTCGACGATCAGTCAGATCGGGTACATGTTCTTGGCACTGGGCGTCGGCGCGTGGTCGGCCGCGCTGTTTCACTTCATGACGCACGCGTTTTTTAAAGCCTTGCTCTTCCTCTCGGCCGGAGCAGTCATCTTCAGTTTACATGAGGAGCACGACATCTTCCGGATGGGCGGATTGCGGTCACGCCTTCCCATTGTGTTTTGGACGTTTCTCATCGGCGCCGCGTCGCTCGCCGGGCTGCCGCTCGTGACCGCCGGGTTCTACAGCAAAGACTGGATTCTGTGGGAAGCCTGGTCGTCGCCGCATGGCAATGTGTGGTTATGGGGAGCCGGAGTCGTCGGCGCGCTCCTGACGGCGATCTACAGTTTTCGACTCGTCTTCTATGTCTTTTTCGATGAGCCGAAAACAGTGCCGCATGCGAGACCGGGACTCTCGATGACATTTCCGCTGATCGTGCTGGCAGTCCTCTCGGTGAGCGCCGGTTTTTTGGAAACCCCACGTTCCCTTGGACAGGTAACCCTCTTCAGCCGGTTCATGCAGCCTGCACTTCCTGCCGTCGAACCCGCTGCAGCTACGATGGCCGCTGAAGTGACCGAGCAAGCAATCCTCATTGCGGTGGCGCTGATTGGAATGGGGCTCGCTTACGTGCTGTTTTTGCGTCGGCGAGATCTCCCGGATGCCATGGCCCGAACGCCGATCGGCACGGCCGTGTCCCGATTCTTGTTCGAGGGCTGGAGGTTTGATGCGCTCTATGACCGTTTCATTATCGGACCGTTTCTCTGGGTAGCGGCCGTCAACAGAAGCGACGGACTCGATCGGCTGTACGCCGGCATCGCATGGCTGAATCGATGGCTTCATCGTGGCCTGCAGCAGACCCAGACAGGTCAGGTACGTTGGTATGCGACGGTCATGGCGGCCGGCGCGATCGTGATCGTGGCCCTGGCGTTGTTCATATAGGAAGACCATGCTTATCTGGCTCATCCTCATCCCTCTTCTGGCAGGCCCGTTGGCGTGGCTCTCGGAGCGGCGCGGTGCGCACTGGCCCCGGCTCATCTCCGTCGGCGCGCTGGCGCTGGACCTGACCCTGACCCTCGGCATATGGACCCGTTACGGGGAACCGTCAGGGCTCCCGCCTCAGCCCTGGATCAGTGCCTTGATGGTCCCCTGGATTCCCCGATGGGGCATCAGCATTCATCTGGGAATGGACGGCATCAGCCTGCTGCTGATCGCGCTGAGCGGATTGCTCGGGATTATGGCGGTTCTCGCCTCGTGGACCGATATCCGTGAGCGCGTCGGATTTTTTTATTTAAATGTGCTGTGGGTGATCGCGGGCGTCATCGGCGTGTTTCTTGCGCTGGATCTGTTCCTGTTCTTTGTTTTCTGGGAAGTCATGCTCGTGCCCATGTACTTCCTCATCAACATTTGGGGGCATGAACATCGCACCTACGCCGCGATCAAATTTTTCCTCTTCACCCAGGCCGGTAGTCTGTTGCTGCTCATCGCCATTGTTACTTTGGCCGTCATCCACGCCCGGCAGACCACTGTCCTGACGTTTGATTACGAGACTCTGCTAACCACACGGCTCGACCCGACTGTGGCCATGTGGCTGATGCTCGGCTTCTTTGCCGCTTTCGCCGTCAAGCTCCCCGTCGTGCCGTTTCACACCTGGCTGCCGGATGCGCATACCGAAGCGCCGACCGGAGGCAGTGTGCTGCTGGCCGGACTCTTGTTAAAGACCGGTGCGTACGGCTTGCTGCGCTTCACCAT
>DATEPO010000104.1:0-2504 GCA_035273145.1 Nitrospiraceae bacterium | reverse complement strand
GGGATAGACAGCCAATAGGTGGCATAGGCCAGGCCTCCGACGATGCCATAGGCGGCGCCCAGGTTGGCGGCATTGGTCACGGACTTCGCCATAATCCAAATAATGAAGAGACTGGCCGTGAGCGACCACACCGAGGCGGGTCGGCCGCGCGCGTTTTGGCCGCGAAAGAATCCTCCCACGGTGCGCGTCGCGGGGGCCAGGAGATACATGGCGATCCCATAGACCACTAACAATCCCCAGAGAAGCGTCGATGCCAGATTGTCTACCGGCATGGCAGATCCCGATCGGATTCGATACCGTGTGTCATAGTGGTTCTCTCGCTCATTTGAATACCGTAAGGCGATTCGCGTTTCAATATCGCCAGACGAACACCGATTGCACGCCGTTTTCAAAGGTGACGAACTGTGACATGCCATGCTGGCGTACCTGCCAGAATACATAATTGACATACATGTCCACATTGGATGTCAGTGCGACCACTCCTCCCGGTACCCACAAGCGTTGCGTGCCCGAGGGGTTCGAATCAAACCCGGCTGAGTAGGAAAATGTGTAGGTGATGGGACCGCGCTTGTAGTTGAATCCCACCAGCACATCGGTGGTTCGATTACTGGGACCTCCCGACACATATCGTGAAGGGCTGAGAGTCCCGTACAACTGATCGAACTCTCCAAACACTCTCAATCCGCCGTTGAAGTACGACAGGTCCACGGCCCATGCGCCTACCGATTCCTTGCCGCCGGTTGGAGCCGGGCTTCCGGCGGTGCCCGTTTGTCGCAAGACCGGTTGACCGATGACATAAATACCGGGATCGTTCCGAATCTCGCCGACATATCCAGAAAGTCCCAGCGCGACGGCAGAGTGGTCTCGAAAGGACCAGGTGGGCACGACGCGCGCCATCAAAGTGTTCACTTGTCTCGAGCCGACGACACTTTCCGGATTCGCCCCTACGATAGAGCCGCTGACGTTATAGTCTTTCACGAAGAATTGCACGAACCGGTCGACCTTCAAACCATTGCGGAAGTCGTGAGTATCCTCCAGGGACACACCCAGATCCGGATTGAGTTTGAGGCCATCAAAGTACTGCACGTTTCCCCACCAACTGCCGTCCCAGTCAATCCCGAACCGTCTCACGACGGCGCCGCCTTTAAGCCTACCGAAAGGGGTCTGGAGCCACCCGTAAGCTTCATAGAAGTACGCGTTCGTTGCAGGGAAGTAGGCTCGGAATGGGGTGTTGCCATCGCGAAAGCGAGCCTCCACGTGAATGCCTGCCTTATCCGCAAGCGGACCGGCATAGAACGCCGGATCGGCGAGCAGATAGTAGAAATAGGTTCCATTGAGCCCGGGAATGCCATAGCCGGTGGCGTGAGGTCCACCATTATTCAGGTGAAACCAGTTGTGTGCGCCGATCGTAATGGGAATGTGATGGTCTTTCTTCCATTGTTCGAGCGCACGATAGGAGGCGTCAATAAAGCTCGGCGGAAGCAGGGTAGGTTCCTCGAACAGCCGTTGCCTGATCAGTTCCTGGATCGTCTTCACGGGCGGCAAGACCGGCTCTGACTCAGGAGGAAGCGCGGGTGGCGCCAAGGGATCTGGATCCTGCGCCTGCCCTGAGACTGGCCACAGAGACAGACCGATGAAGAGCACAAGAAGAAGGACAACCCTAGCCGAGAGTCTCGGCCGATCTCGAGGAACCAGGGACGATTTCGTATGCCGCCGGATCCATCCGACGGCGAGGCATGCATGACAGACCGCTATTAAATCGTTTGGCACACGGCTTCTCCCCGCCTTACTCGACACACGTCACCACGCAGGCCGGTGCACAAGACAAGCGTGGGCTATCGAGGTGAGGTCGGACGTCGCGCAAGTGCAGCAGATTACCGGGCGCTTCTTGCGCGTTCAGAGGTTCTGTTCAGCGTAGGAGTATTTTGAGAAGAGGAGGTCCGCGGCTGGTTGGGGAGGACCGTAGTGGGTCCGGAGGTGTCGCAATGATCAGCAGCTCAGAAACGGTGAGAGGAGAAGGGTTCGGAAGAAGGAGAAAGATGTGACCTGCCGCGAGATGGCCTGCGGCACACAGCCAGGCGCAAAATACGGACGCATGTTTTGCGGACGGACTCTGGTGATGCGTCTTGCTGAATGACTGCGAATGGGCTTGCGCGTGTATCAGTGTCCCGGTGAAGACAAATGTCACCACGACCATCATGGCCAGCACGCACTGCAAGGGTCTGCGTTGGAGATGATTCACGGCTTCCGTCTCATGACTGTTGCCGGAACTTATATCATCACCGATTGTTGTTTGAAAGAAGACCTTGAACGTGACCCACTCAAGAGTAGACCAACAGGAAGGCACCTTTCGCCTTTTACTGGAGAAACTTACGTCACTGGGATTCCATAAAAATTGACAGTCTGTTAAAGAGCGGAGTAATATTCTTAAGAGGCAAAAATGATGATATGGTCTCGTCCTTTTCTCGTAACTCTGTTGGTCCTGCTCTTACAGGCGTTCAGTT
>DATEPO010000103.1:0-4494 GCA_035273145.1 Nitrospiraceae bacterium | reverse complement strand
ATTCCTTCGGAAACCCGATGGTCGTCAACGTACTGGTAAAGATCACGCGTTGAACGTCGGCGCGCTGCACCGCGTTCAATACATTTCGCGTTTCAGTGAGGGCATGGTGAACGGCCGTCTCGACGGGGACGGTTGCAGCCGGATAATACCCGGCGGTGTGATAGACGATGGGGATGCCGGCGCATGCACGCGCCAACGACTCGGCATCTCTGAGATCGCCATAGACCCGTTCCAGCGGAAGACCCTGCAATGTGGCGCCAGGGTTGCCGGGACGAAGGAGCGCCCGCACCTCCTCACCCTGGTCCAACAAGGCTCGGACCAGATTTGACCCGAGAAAGCCGGTCGCGCCTAAGACGAGGACTCGCATGGAAGCCGGAGATAAACAGAGGAGCGATAGCTTGGAAGATCGCTGACTCTACGCCCCCACCCCTTTATCTCCTATCCCTCTCTATCATGCCGCCGTTCGCATGGAGTCGAACGCGCGATCTGTTTTCGCGGCCAAATAAAAATCACTTTCCGTAAGGCCGTTGATCTTGTGAGTCCAGATCTCTACCTTGCATTTGCCCCATGCCAAATACAGGTCGGGATGATGTTGTTCTGCTTCAGCCACGGCGCCCACCTTATTCACGAACTCCAGCGCTCCTGCGAAGTCGGCGAAGGTATACAGCCGCTCCAAATGACCCTCTTTATTGATCTGCCAGCCTCGTCCAAGTTGGGCCAGCAACTCCTGAGCGCGGGCCGGCTCGACGGGCGGTACTCCGCCTCGACAAGGTATGCAGGCCTGATCTGCGAGTCCCATACCGATCTCCTTTCAGATGAAAAGGATCAAAGTCTAATCCTCCAACGACGAACGTCGCAAGGGTTATGGTTCTGACGAATGGAGTGCAGAAAAGCGGACAGCCACGCTGGATCGTGAGATGGATGGCACAGGATTATACCGTCACTACATCGGTTTGGTGGCAAAGGCCAACCAGGCGCTACTCTACATCGTCCGGCGCGCCACCTGATTTCGCGAGATCCTCGGTTCTGATTTTGTCGGGCTTAAATTTCTCAGCCCCATTCTTCATGCGGTCCATCGCATCATCGAATGAGAGTGGCGGAGCTTCCTTCGGACGAAAACGAATGGGATTGACGCGGGCCACGACAAAGCTCTTCAGATACGGACTGGTCAATCCCCGGGCCTTCAGCGCCTCGACCTTCTCGACGATGAGATCGTCCAATTCCAGCAATTGCTTCGCTCGTTCCTGTCGGGTCTCCAACGCCTCCCGACACGAGCAGGTCAAGAACGTATCGACGCGCTTCAGCACGGGATGATAGGCGCCCCCGCTAAAGCGCGGCCGCGCCTCATAACACAGCCCCAGCGTGATGAAGGCCGGCTCTTCGAACTCCAGCACGCACCCATCTTCGCCGAGCTCACCGATGTGCGCGAACTCGCGGTACATCCGAATCACTTCCAGAGACTTTTCCCGAAGGTTGTGCGCCTTCTCGGTATTGAGGGCGAGAATCTGATAGGCGACGGCCGGTTCAGGCACGACAATCGCCGTGATGCTTTTTGCGCCCAGCGTTTTCATGGCCGATAATCGGTGATGCCCGTTCGGCGTCCAGTAGGTGACGGTCTCTTCCAGTGGTTTTTGCGCGCGCACGACGATAATGGGATCGAGAAACCGACCGATCTTGCCGATCACCGCCTCCAGTTTGCGGACGTGCGGCTCGGACAGATTGCGCTGGAATGGCGTAGCCGCGACCCGTTCAATGGGCAGGGCCGCCAGTAGCATCCACCGTCCGCCATACGGCTCACGATAGACGGCCAGCACCGTTCCGCCATCGGACTCGATCTGACGGTGCAGCTCCGCCACGTCGCCTGGTGGAGCCGCCGCTTGCAGTTCAGTAGCCGCCAAGCCAACCGCCGTGCCGGCGGGCTTCCGCCGTCGCCGTCCCGTTCCTGTCACGCGCGGTTTCTTAGCTTTGTTCGCCGCCATCGTCGCTATCGTAGGCGAGGCGCACGAAAAATGAAAGAACTTACAAAAGGAGATTCTCCTGCCGTAGGCAAGATGGGCGTTGGGCGTGAATCTAACTAAAACCAAGTTGGATCGCATTGAAGCGATTAGTCTGCTGCCAGTCTCTCTCTCTTCTGTAGACCGCCTATTTTCAGTTTACGTAATGTGATGAGAGCGAGACCTGACCCAAGCAGCAAGCATGTGGTTGGTTCCGGTACGGTCGCGGACGACGTCACCGACGGATTCACGAAGGCCACATTGGGGTTGCCGACCTCCCCAAAGCCGACAAAGCCTAGATTGAATGTTTGACCGAACCCCGCGACGTTGAGAGGCGTGAAAATACCCAGCATTTCGACGCTACTCACCTGTCCTTCGAACACACGGAAGCTTCCGAACTCCGGATGGTGCGTGAGAAAGATGAAGTCGGCATCGGCTTCAGGAACCCCTGTGTTGACTGTCTGGACCAGTGTTAAATTCTCAGTAATCGTCCGCGTGAAAATCGGATCGCCGTTAAGCGCCGTGGTATGTAGCCGTATATCGACGGCATCAATGGTGTTTGTCGTGGAGCTATTCTGGAATTGAAGGAGGCCGAGGACAAACGGGACGCCGACCGGGGTCGAAAATCCTCTCCCCGTAAAGGCCAGCCCATTCGGTGGATTTCCGGGATCGGGATCACCAAAAAAGATCGAACTGGTTCCAAGGCCGCTACAAGTGGCCGGCGGGCACGAGGGTGTAGGATTGATAAACTCGCCTCCGCTGGTACCCGAACCGATCGTCTGGGCCATAGTGGAGACCGGCGAAAGGGCAAGACTCCATACGAGACCGCTCAGAGCGAACATAAGATAGTGCTTCATTAGATAGTGCTTCATTGATGCCTCCAAACGTTGATCGTAGTGTGCACTCCGTCCAGTGTCGTGCACATCCGGCAATAGAGTATTTTCAATATGGGCGCAGTGGCAGGGACAGTGTGAGCTGAGCGTCTACACGGAGCTTCGTCGGCAGATCGGTTTAGGTAGTGTCCCGTTGTACAGCTTTGTTCTCGACACAACGATCGACTGGCCGATAGGTGCCGATTCCTTTAGAATGGCCTACCATTCACGAGGAGGAGGACTTCTATGAACCGTCTGCACAGGACAGGCTTATTCGCGGCGATACTCATCGTGGCCTTGGCTGGCTGCGGAGGACATCACTCAGCGCAGCGAGATGGCGGCGCGGCAGTGGAGCGCGGCGCCAAGCAAACGAACGAATTGATCGACCAGTCGGTGAAGGATCCCACTAAAGCGGCGCGCGTGAAAGCATTGGCGAAAGAGATCGTAGATGAAGCCAAGCAGGCGCACGATCAGCGGCGAGACGCGCATCGAAAGTTGTATGAGCTGAATGCCGATTACAATGCGTCCCCGGAAGACTTCACGAAGATTCTGGATGAGATCAACAACGCGCACATGCGCTCGGCAACCAAGATTTTAGGACTGCGCTTCAAAATCAAAGAGCAGGTGACACCGGAGGAATGGCGGGCCATTACAGAAGGGATGAAAAAATACGGGGATCGGTACGTCGGGGAATCAGTCCATCGCTAAACAATACTCTGCCCTGATGGGAGGGGCGGGGCGACCGTAGTGCTCCTCCCCGACCTCCTCTGCCTTGCCTGCGAATCGCCTTCTCATGCATTGAGCCGTCGACCGTAGAGCAAGGTGATATTGAGCCGGCGGCTCTCATAGTCATCTTTGAAATGGAACCGATCCGTCTCATGGAAGAGATCTGAGTTAAAGATCACGGCACGGTTGGCACGATACGGAATTGTCACGGCTTTGGCGCCACTGTTGTCCAGAAATTCACGGACCTTCGGCTCATTCGCTGTGTTGTTGTAGTCTTTGAAATTCCACTCTCGTGGCGCCTCTTTGTCCCACACCACTAATCCACCGTGCTGAGGATCAAGGTTTGCGTCATCCGGCGTGATCCAGAAATTCACATTGACGGCCGCCGCATCGGCATGGATGTTCAGTCCGGTTCGCTCGCTGTCATATTTGAACGCCCAGGCTTGCGTGAGTAAATGATTTTGGAAGATGCCGGGCAGTTTCAGCCTCAACTCCTCTGCAATCTGCAATAACAGTGGGCAAGAGAAGCCGTCCCCTAAGAACGCACCGAGATAGCCGTTCTCGTAATCTCGTTTCCAGATCGTCGATTCCAGACAAAAACGCCGCAGCGATGCCAAGGCCTCTTCTGTCAGTAAGCCATCAAGATACATGACCTCTGGACGGCTCGCATGATACCGACCTTCAATGGCCTGTACATCGAGCGCGGGATTCACAGCGCCCGATGAAAGTACTGGACTCTCCGCATAATGAAGAATGCGATTGAACGAAGGGACGATCGCCTGAAGCTCCTCGTTGGTGATCGTCATGCGCGCTCCCGCCTGAGCCTCCGCGGCGGCACGGCGACTCAAATGCGTGAGCGCTTCAAGATACGGCGAATATTCCTGGCCGATGCGACCACGATC
>DATEPO010000102.1:0-10532 GCA_035273145.1 Nitrospiraceae bacterium | reverse complement strand
GATTTCCAACGTATTCTTGGGTGGAAGATCTGGAGAATAAGGTGGAGAAGCATGTGCTGGACTTCATCCGTGAAAACCATCCAGGATGGGATGCCGAGTACGGCGCCTGCGACCGATGCGTGGAAGTGTACCGGCTTCGCTCCGAGGGCGTCACATAGGGAATAGAAAATTTCTATGGCGACTGATCCACAATACGAATACGGCCGTCGGCATTTTCTTAAAGATTCACTCGTCTCTGTCGTCAAGACGGCGCATGAGTTTACAAAGCATCGCGATGCGCCTTCTGAGCAACCGGAGCCCCAGGCTCTCGTGCGCGAGGATTGGTTACGTCCTCCGGGCGCGGTGTCTGAATCGATGTTTTTGGATCGATGTACGAAATGCGGGGATTGTATCAAGGCATGCCCGCATAGTGCTATTACCGTGCATCCTCGTAATGGTCTGCCGATTCTCTTCCCTAATCAGACCCCTTGTTATCTCTGTGACGATGTGCCGTGTGTTGGGGCCTGCGAAACCGATGCACTCGTTGCCGTCGAGCATATTGAAGACGTTCGCATGGGGCTGGCGGTGGTCTCTCCTAAAACCTGCACGGCTGAACAGGGCTGTAATGCATGTGTGTCGCAATGTCCCACGCATGCGTTGTCAATGGATTTCGATATTTTTCGTGTCATTGTTTCAGAGCCTCGATGTGTCGGGTGTGGAATCTGTGAATATACGTGCAAAACCGTGAATGACCGCATAGCCATCACCGTCAGGCCGGCGCGGTCATTCGCTGCATAAGAAGCAAGATCGGCAGTGTTTGTCACTGGCCAAATTTTCAAAACAGAGAGAGCGGTTTGCGGTGGTTCTTGATGAAAATCAGAGGCTTTCAAGCGAATGAGTTGGTGCTTGACATCACTTTGAGCTTTGCCTATGATACGCGAGCCGTTGCCCTCGCAGATCGATACAGAAAAGCCGAATAATGGTTTATGTATCGAATGTCAAAGAGAGGAAACATGGGTACCATGGAAAGTCAACGAGGCATAGCAGGGATGGCCGGGTTAGCCCCGAGCGCCACTGCAATTAAGGATTCTCCCGCCGTCGAACGTGCGCTTAGCCGAAGCAAGCTCTATCTCCTCATTTCTTGGAGCATGCTGTATCCCGAAGACGATGAATTTCTCGATTATTTGCAGAGTGGTGAATTCGTCCAAGACGGGCGCTCCGCCATTGAGAGTTTGATGTTGTCGCTTGATGACATTGGTGGCGAGCGAGCGAAAAAGAAATTGACCGCCGTCTCAAAACTTATCGATCGAGTCGAAGAGTGGGTGTCCTCTGAATGTGTGAACTGGCAATTGGCCGATCTGCAGTCTGAACACCGCCGTGTGTTCAGCAATGTCATTACGCTTGATTGCCCTCCTTATGAAACGCTCTTTGGAAACGACCACGTGTTCGGCCAGGCGCATGTCATGGGCGATATTGCCGGATTCTACAAGGCTTTTGGTGTCGAGCTCTCCAGAGACATTCACGAGCGCATGGATCATTTGAGTGTAGAACTTGAATTCATGCATTTTCTTGCCTATAAAGAATCCTACGCTCGCTGCCATGATGGGGCCGATAAGACGCAGATTGTGGTGGACGCACAAAAAAAGTTCGTGAAGGAGCATATCGGTCGTTGGGTTCCGCTCTTTTCCAGGATGTTGACGAAGAAGGCTGATTCAGGCTTTTTTCACTATATTGCCGAATTCACTTCGGACTGGATGGACTTTGATGCGGTCTATCTCGGCGTCAACCCACAGCCGTATTCAGAGGCGGATTATAGACCGGCTACGTTCAACGCGCCGGAAGGCCAAACGTACGAGTGCGGTGCTCAAGACCAAGGCAATGAGCTAAGTATGTTGCTCGATGAAGTCGGTGCGCAATCTTTTATGGATCGTAAAGACAAAGAAAAAGATGATTCGGAGAAGGGGTCAGTCGGGGCTTAATACTGGTAGTAAATTGTCGGTCAGCTTCCATAATGTCACGCAGTTTTTTAATCCTTAAGGGGGAGGGCATATTTTTATGAGAGTGGTGCAGACACGTAATAAAAAGCTGGTGTTCGGCATTCTCCTCTCTGCACTAATGGTCGGCGTCATGCTGACGATTGGGCAGGTGCCTCTGGCGGTCAGCCAGCCGGTGACCATCCCGGTGAAGGCTATCAAGGGACCCATTCCAATGGATGGGGCGAATCCGATTTGGGAAGGCGTGCCAGGTGTCGTAGTGCCTTTGAGCGGGCAAACAATCACGACGCCCATGCATCCCAATATTGCCGTAAAATCGGTTTTCGTGAAAGCGGTTTCAAACGGCAAGGAACTTGGCTTCAGGATGGACTGGTCGGATCAGACCAAGAACGATACGACCATCGGTCCACAAGATTTCCGTGATCAAGCTGCTATTCAATTTCCAGTCAACACGTCCGGTGCGCCGCCATTTCAGTGCATGGGGCAATCGGGCGGCACCGTCAATATCTGGCGTTGGAATGCGGAATGGCAGAAGGATCTCGGTAAGGACAGCGCCGGTCTTTGGGACGTGGACGACCAATACCCCGGCATTTTCTGGGACTACTACTTTGAAGAACCAGCCGGCGGAGTGACCTATCCGGATCGGATCGGCCGAAGCCTTGGGCCGTTCAATCCTGGTATTTGGTCAGGCAATATCATGTCCGACCCGACCTTACGCGTAAGTTCAGTCGAAGATCTTAATGCCAACGGGTTCAGCACGTTAACCACTCAGTCACATCAGGATGTGATCGGCAATGGTTTGTGGGAGCCGGCTGGTTCGGTCAAGGGGGGCTGCTGCGTCGGGCCAACCTGGCGCATTGTGGTGAAGCGCTCCTTGTCCACTAATGATCCTAACGATGTGCAGTTTAAGCCAGGCGCGACAGTGCCCGTCGCCTTCGCAGTCTGGGATGGCAGCAACGTCGAGCGGAACGGAATGAAGGGCATTTCAACCTGGTTTACGCTGAAGCTGCCCTGATTCTTCTCGTTCAGTAAGGTTTAAAAAGCCCCGAGTCGCCTGCTGCCAGAGTAGGAGGACTCGGGGCTTTTTATTTTTAAAATCTACTAATGGACTCTGAAATTAGCGGAGGACTTCTGGTTGTTGTGGAAGGACATGGACGGTTGCATCTAAAAGATCAGACGGTGTATAACGTACAGTCTGTTGCGATCCTGGTGTCCCTTCATCGTGAAGGTTAATTGTGAAAATCTCCCTCTTGTTTCCCCCCAGTTGGCATCCATCTCAGCCTTATCTGAGCTTGCCGTCACTGACTGGGTTTCTTAACCAAGCCGGTGTGGATAATGTGGTCCAGCGCGATCTGAACATGGAAGCGCTGGATACGATGCTGACCGCTGGTTATGGCCAAGATATCTATGCGCGACTGGTCGACAGGGTCAAGCACCTCGAAAAGGTGCAGACCGGTGAAACGGGGCCAAATAGTAAGGAACATTACACCCGCGTTGTTGAGTCCCTGGATCGATTTCCATACTTGATCGATCGAATTGAGTTGGCGAAGGAGACGTTACGTAGCGAAGATTTTTATGACATCGAACGGTACCGCGATAGTTTGTTTCTTATCGACAAATGGTTGGAGTTACTCTCCACCATCTATTTCCCAACTCGGATGACGGTCGTCGATAACCAGTTCAGCAGCTATTCGATTTACTCATCCAAGGATTTGGTTCGCGCTATTAGCGATGAAGAACAGAATCCATATCTTGAATTGTTCCGAAGCCAATTTCTTTCTTCGATCTTAGCAGACGCGCCCGACCTGATCGGCGTATCCATTACCGCGACCTCGCAAATTATCCCAGGTCTGACTCTCTGTCGCCTGATCAAACAAGCCAATCCAAGCATTCACCTCACGATCGGCGGAAGCATTTTCACCAGGTTGGTGGACAATTTACGCCGCTGTCCGAGTCTCTTTGACTTGACGGACGACTTCATCGTCTTCGAAGGAGAAACGGCGCTATTGGAACTGGTGAATCAGTTGAGCGGCAAACGGGACATGAGCAAGGTGCCGAATCTTATTTATCGGCAGAACGGCAAAATTACAGTGAATCAACCGTTCTATTCCGAGAATATCAACGAACTGCCCGCGCCAAACTATGATGGATTCCCGCTCGGCCGCTATTTGGCTCCTTGCACTGTATTGCCCGTGCAGTTTTCGCGCGGCTGTTACTATAAAGACTGCGCTTTCTGCGCATTGACACTGGACCATCAGAACTTCAGACAGAAGGACCCAGGCAAGACCGTCGATGACTTACAGATGTTGTCGACGAAATACCAGACGCCGTACTTTTTCTTTACAGACGAATGCTTTGCGCTCTCTCCAACGAAGCGGCTGTGTCAACAGCTTATCGACCGACAATTGAATTTACAGTGGACGTGCGAAATGCGGTTTGAAAAGAATCTCTCCCGTGATCTGTTGACACAAATGCGGGATGCCGGTTGCCTGAAGATCGTGTTCGGTTTGGAATCCTTCAATCAGCGGATTATGGATTTCATGAAAAAAGGAATTAAGCAGGACAGCGTCCGACGGATCACCGAGGATTGTTTGGACCTCGGTATCGCGATCCACTGTTATATTATTGTCGGCTTCCCCACCGAAGTGGAAGAAGAAGCGCTCGAAACGCTGAATTTTATCGTTGACAATGAGAGACTGCATTCTTCCTATGGATTTTCTTGTCAACCGTGCTTGTTCGACCTGGAAAAAGAAGCGCCGATTATGAGCGATCCGGGCGGCTACGGCATCAGACGGATCATGAGGCCGGCGTCCGAGGATATGAGCCTTGGATTCTTTTATGAAGTGCAATCCGGTATGACGCCCGAGCAAGCCGAGCGACTGTATCAACACGTGTATGGAAAGATCAGCGAAGTCGTCTGCGAATTGCCGTTCAATTATTCAATGGCTGACGGACTGCTCTACATTGCCCGGGCGAAAGCACAGGCGCAACAGGTCCCGCAGCCAGCAGGTTCATGATTTGGTGAGGCGAGGCAATGGCGAGCGTAGCCGTGTTGGAAAAAGGAGCCGGGCGAGTCGATGAGCACGGCATGCTGTTCGAGTATACGCTCAAAGTGCTGCTGCTCTCGGCCTTCTTCGAGTTGGTCTTGTACCGCCTGGTCTCCCGCCTCGGTATGCACCTTAGTAAGTTGGCAGCGAAATATGAAGCGGTTCGTTTGCTGTTTAAAGGACTCTCATCGATCGGGTTCACCCTTCTGAATGTTGTCTCGCTCCTGCTGTTTCTCGCCTTCTCACTGATCCTGTTTGCAAAACTCAAAGACCTGGGGCGGAATGCGTACGATACATTTCTTGTGGCCACCGTCTCGCTGCTGCTGGTATTGACTGTCGCTTTTTTGATCGTTCCGCCGGCCATGCTGGGGTCTATGGCTTATAACGTGGTGACCTGCTCCGTTCTTGCCGTGCTCGCCATAGAATACCTCAAGACACACACCAACCGTAGTCAGCGGGCCATGATGGTATGTTTCCTGCTCGGAGTTTTCGGATGGCTGTATTATCAGACGGTCTCTACGTTCTATGGATTTTTTCAGTGGCTCACCGCCCCACCTTTGGTCCATGAGATGAACCGTTTTGGCGAGGCCATGATGGTGCTCGCAAGTATTCTCGTATTCTGGGCCTACGGCGGTATTTCATTTCGGACGACGAACAAGCGGCAGCATCGTCGCGTCCTTATTTTTGCGGTAACCGGTGGAAGTCTCTTTCTAGGGCTTCTGTTCCTGGATTTTTTTCTTGGGCTGTATGACAAGACGCTTGCCGAATCGGTTCGAAAGGCCGGAGAAGGGATCGGCTGGATCTTTCAGATGGGGATGGGTTATACGTTTTACCTCCCGTTTGCACTGTACGTCGCAGGATTGTTTTGCTGGAGCTACACAGTGATCAAGCAGATGACGATGGGCCGCTTGGCCGGTTATGGACTCGGGTTGATGTTTATGGCGGGGTACGCGCTTCAACTATCCCATCTCACCCTGATGGTGGTCTTCGGGCTGCTGTTGCTCACGATGGATCGCCGCTGGGCCACAGCCACGGTTAACAAGTCAGTGGATAAACCATTTGTAGACACGAGGTCGATAGAGACAGGACCAATGATCGGAGAACGGATTTAAACTAGGAATCGTCACTATGGATGAACACAAAATGACAAACCCGAGTGAAGCAACTGCCACCGTGACAGAGCAAGAGGAACGGCCGCTGACGCCGGATGAAGAGATCGCCGAATTAGAAAAGCTCCTTGCCAGTGAGGGTGAGGACTTCCAAGCGCGCTGCCGGCTGGGGGAGCTGTACTTCAGTAAAGGTCGACTGGACGATGCATTGACCGAGGTTAAGAAGTCGATTGAGATGGCGGAAGGCTTGCGCACCGAAATGAATCGCTCCTTGGCAATGTATTATTCGAACCTCGGGACGATTTACGGGACCAAGGGCATGATGGATGAAGCCGAAGCACAATTTAAGAAGGCGCTGGAGGTCTTTCCGGAAGACGTGCTGGCACTCTTTAATTTGGGACGTGTGCATTCGGACAAGCGGCAATTCGCGGAAGCCAGGAACTATTACGAGCGGCTTGTGGAGGTTAATCCAGAGGACCCGATTGCCTGGTATAACTTGGCCGGTGTCTATGCGGAACTCGATAATCCGGCGGTGTCTGATTACAATACGATCGATATGGCCATCCAGTGCTATCTGAAAGTATTGGAACTGGATCCGAAGCATCTGGAGTGCAGTTTCAAGCTGATGGAGATTACACTGAGCCATAAGAAAACCGATTTGGCCATTAAAGTGATGGAAGAGGCCGTGGACCACAACCCCGATGAGCCGTTGGCATATTACAATTTGATCAGCACTTATGATAAGTGCAAGATGTTCGAGCAAGCCGAACAAACTCGACAAAAGTTAAAAGATCGTTTCACCAAGCGGTCACGAGAGACGGGCAAAGCCTGATGCGCAATACAACATTAAGAAGGGACATTTAAAACAAGGAGCGCACCATGTTTGGGAGCATTGGATTCACCGAGTTGATTCTCGTCCTGTTCATTGTGTTAATCATCTTTGGCGCCGGCAAATTACCGCAACTAGGAGAGGGGCTGGGCAAGGCGATCAAAGGGTTTAAGAAATCCGTGCATGAGGCTGAGGCCATCGAAGCAGAAGCGCAGGCTCAAAATCAGGCTGAGATGGCGCCGCAGGCGCCGCAACAGGTCACTGCGCAACCTGCGCCTCTTGCGCCGCCCATCCAAATGTCTATCCCTGAACCACAGGTTGCTGCACAGTCAAAAGCGTAAATCATCCGTCTTCGCTAGGTCGTGGCGGTCGGCGGCGGCTGAAAAAAATGAATAAGGAACAGTATGGCAACCGGAGTTGAATTAGGCGTTGGGTATATCGAGACCTTTGCCGGCAACGGGAAGGCGAGAAGCACGGGAGACGGGAAACCGGCCGTGAAGGCCGGTATCCCGCTGCCGCACCACGTGGCCCTCGATAAAGAAGAGCGCTATCTCTATTTTGCCGAATCGGGATCGGACCGAGTCCGACGCGTGGACTTGCAGACCGGCACCCTCCATAATTTCTCCGGGATCGGCGAAACCTGCTACAGCGGCGACGATGGTCCATGTGGTGAGGCGGGCCTGTATCTCCCGCTCGATCTCGCCTTCGACTCTCAGAATAATCTGTATATCTGCGACTCCGGCAGCAATCGCATCCGTCGAGTCGACCGGGAAACGGGTATCATTACTACGGTCGTCGGCACTGGGCAGCATAACTTTAATGGCGATGGTCCAGCTCTGGAGGTCAATCTGACATGGCCCGCCGCCATTACGTTCGATGCCGATGATGCGCTGTATATTGCCGATACCCAGGCACATCGCGTGCGACGCTATGATCCGAAAACCGGGCATGTCACGACGATTGCCGGGGCATGGTCCGACGAGGATGAGGCGCGTGAGCAGCCCCTCGTTGCAAGGAATTTAGTGGTGCTGTCCGGTGATGCCATCGGTATTGACTTCAGCGACGATCAAGGCTGGCTGATGCCGGTGTGCTCCGATGGTTTGGATCTCTCGATGTACCTCGATGACGGTCGGCTGGCTCTTGAAGCGCGGCTGTACGATATCGTGGGGATCGCTGTCGACCGCGACGGGCATATCTGTGTCGTAGACAAAGGGAGCAATCGCGTCCGAAGAATCGATCAACATACCGGTATTATCTCGACGGTCGCCGGCGTCTGCCGGTTTGGCTTTGATGGCGATGGAAAGCCGGCCATCAAATCCATGCTGCATGCACCTGAAGCGGTGCTCTTCGATGCAGAGAATCACGCCTATATTTCAGATACGATGAACCATCGTGTCAGGAAAGTCGATGCGACAACGGGCCTGATCACCACGGTGGCTGGGAACGGTGATAGCGGATACGAAGATAAACATATGGGCGGCTGCGGCGCGGCTCGGTTTGTAGCGAAAGAGTCGGCTGGAATGATCAAGCATGGCGATGGTCTCTTATCCACTGAAGCCGTCGTCAATTCGCCGGTCGGTCTGGCGCTCGACTCGCAGGGTTCGTTGTATGTATGCGAGCGTGGAGAGAACAAGATCCGCCGCGCAAAGTTGTGGTAGGATTCTCGTAGCTTCCCTGTGCTCGGAGGCGTCGTGAGACGGCGAGCTGTGACTGACTTTCAAGCAAGGCCGTCCGTTCGTACGAGGGGTGGAGATGGGGCGGTGGCAGGGTGTTTGGAATAGACCTCATGCACTGATTGTTCTCCTCTCGATTCTCTTCTTCAGCGCCCTCATTCTTGGAGCCTTCGGCGTTCCCATCGTGAGTTCGCAGGGCATGTTTATTCGTGCCCATTACCTCCCCGGCGTCCTCCCTACCGCACCGGAAGATCCTGCCTGGAACAAAGTTCCTGCTATGACCCTGCCGCTCAGCGGCCAAGTGATTACCCGCCCGGTCTGGCCGGAACCGGCTGCGCGAGCATTAACCGTTCGATCCATCCACAATGGTACGGACATCGCGTTTTTGCTCGAATGGCAAGATAACACCAAGAACGATCGCTTGACGCCCGGTACCTTTCGAGACGGCGTGGCGATCGGGTTGCCCTTAGGAGATGCCCCTGCTTTTTTCTGCATGGGGCAACTGGATCATTACATTAATATTTGGCACTGGAAAGCCGATTGGCAGAGCGATATCGATCGCCGGTCGGCAAAATCGGCTGAAAAAAAAGCGGAAGGTGAAGTGCGACGGTTCGAGGTGATCCCACGGCGCAAGTCTTCAGTGGAAGATTTGATTGGGGGAGGATTCAGCACGTTGACGACGAAGGATGAACAAGGTCGCGTGCAGGGCAAAGCGACATGGAAAGACGGCATGTGGCATGTCGTCATGCGCCGTCCCTTGGCCAGCACTGGACAGGAAAATGAAGCGAGATTGGAACCCGGGCATCTGCAGACCATTGCATTCGCGGTCTGGAATGGAGAAAACAAGGAGCGGAATGGCCAGAAAGCCGTCGCGCCATGGTTTCAACTGTCGATCGATCCCGTCACATTGTGACCGGATGGTCGATAATGAGCCGTCATGGCAGAGTAGACTTCTCCAGAACCATGCGGGGCGATAGATGCGAAAAGGCCTCAACATTTTCCAAGGTATCGGTAGCCTAGCAGCGATGACGCTGGTGATGGCCCTCTGTGGCGGGGTGTCGGAGAGCTATGCAGCTCCTCCCCAAGAGAATGGGAAGATGACCGATGACGATGCCGTGCGTCTCGGCGAAGAATTCGGCATCATCGTGGGGCCAGTTGACGAAGAGATTCAGCAGGAACTGAAAATGCAGAAGGCCGAAGGGGTCGTGGTGTTCGAAGTTATCGGTGGAACCCAAGCAGACCTTGCCGGTATCAAAGTGCGTGCGGTCATTAAAGAGATCGATAAGGTAGAAGTAAGAACCCTGAGCGATTTCGGCCGAGCGTTGAAGCGTGCGATGCCCACGTGCAATTTTACGGTGGGCACCTATGAGCCGGCAGATCCGGAAACACAAGGCGTCGGCGGAGTGATGAATTTTCATTTCGTCGGTTGCAAGCGGGATTGAGATGAACGAGTGCCGTGCGTGAGGAGTCAGTAGGGTGAAGATGAGACTCTCCATAGGACTCGTGTTGCTTGCACTCCTCATGGCAGTCGGGGCGCTCTACAATGAGCGAGCCGTCGCCCAGAAAGCGAACGGGCAAGTGTCCGAAGACTGGGTCGATGAAATTGAGAAGACGTTCATCCGCTCAGAAGACTGCAAGCAGTGTCACGACCGCCATTATGAAGAATGGAAGGGGATGCGGGAGCAAACGCCGGACTTGAAAACGTTCGGCCGGGTGGATGCCGCGCTGCTCCATGGAACCTCACTGGACTCGCCCATTTTTAAGACCGTTCTCGGATTGTGGCTTCAGACGGATCCGACACCCGAACAGCGAACGAAATGCCTATCCTGCCATGCGCCGGCTGTGACGGTGTTTCCTCAGCACGTCGACAAGATCAACAAACAGGTACTGGCTGGAAAGGT
>DATEPO010000101.1:0-8454 GCA_035273145.1 Nitrospiraceae bacterium | reverse complement strand
CTTACATGATTAATTCGGCGAAGCCGTAGATGGGTTGTCTCTTACCCGCATAGTGCAACTCTCCTTTGACGATGCCCATGGAGAAGCCGCCGATCACCCAGTTCGCGATGCGTTTGCGTTCGGATTGCGTGAGGATGAGCATGGCCGGCCCGCCGGGGCCCGTCCACGTGATGCGCCAGGACGTCGGCCAACGGTAGAACCCGAGCGCCACTCTCGATCCAGCGATTCGACTCTCAACTCCTTCATCGGCTCGGTCTGGTCGTTGAACGCCGCAAAGCCGGTGATCAGGCCGACCAGTGGCGCCAGACGCTCGCTGAGCTGACTATGCACATACACGTCGCCGGTCTCGTCGGCCAATAAGTATAGGCCTTGAAACTCTTTCCACATGCCCCAGTAAGTCCGCGTGAGGCGGTTGAAGTTCGGCATCATGACGTATTCATAGATCGCGCGTCCCGCAATCGTTCGGTCCTTCCAGGCCAGAACGGCGGGCGCAGAACCCATCCACGTCGCGCCTCCGTCGTGTCTGTTACCGATCCGTTGCGGAATGGCGTCAATGCGGAGCCTCAGATGGTTGGGCTCGCTGGAGATAGTGATGCCGGTCAGCGGTGTGCCGTGGAATGTGAAGAAAAGCGAGTCGGGGATAGCCTCCAGTTCCTCGCGTCCATTTTCATACGGGCCGCTGGCGATCAGGTCTATCCAGCCTTGCCGTTCATCGTGGAGCATCACGAAATGCTCCGCTTGATAGGTCTTGCCATCGCGTCCTCGATTGTTGTCGAGCGCGAACGCAACGTGGCCTTCGCTGTCCTGCCCCACAAAGGAGAAATAGTCGGACACGTAGAGGAGCGTCGAGTTGGGCAGTTCCGCTAGCGGGACGTTAGTCTGTGCCACGCTCTCTGCGTCCACCCCTATGGAGATCATTGGGAGGAGCACTCCGATGATGAGGACGCGACAGAGCCAACCGCTGCACATATTGGAGCCTCGCAGAGGGAAAGACCGGTCATAATGTACGTGTGGCTTGACGAGCAACACGAGCGGGATCGGCATTCAGGAACGGTCTGACGGCGTACCGAAATATTCGCTTCGGCTGACCGCCACATCGGTCACGAACATGACCCCGGAGTGCCTATCGAACAGCGGCCGCAGGCCCGCGAGGATCGGCTCGACTTTCTGCTCCGGCACGACCGTCATAATCATGACAAGACTTTCCTGTTCATTGAACATAAAGTGGGCTTCACGAACTCCATGGTGGCCCTTGCCCGAGATGTTGCCGATGATCGTGTAGCCGCTGGCATTCACGTGTTCGAACAAATCCGTGACAAATGCCTTATGTTCACCGGCGACAATCACACGAATTTCCTTCATCGGATGCAACGTCAGCCTGCTCATTCCACCGACTCCTTTCCTTTACCGTTAACTAAGTATTCGCGCACACCATAGATCCGGCTCCACGCTCCCGTTGGCCGATACCGGTACAAGCCGCCGTCTTCCGGGTCCACCGCGACGAGGTGCACCCATTCGTTGTGATAGAGATGCTGCAACACCTCGTGCCGCCCGATGAGTTTCCCGATGTTCGCGCGCGGCGCTTCGATCACCGTCAACATCCGCATGGGCTCATGATAGGGAGTCTCACCATTCATCACCGTCTGCCGGGCCAATCCCAGCCTGAGATCACTCCAGGGCCCTGAAATGATCCCGATGCGCCCGACGACGTTATGATAAACTTTGCTGCCGCCTCCGTATACCTCATTATCGACGGCTGAAAAATAATGCTCCATATTGATCCATTGCGCCACGACTTGCGGCGCGGTCATCAGGACCTCCAGCAATCGGTTGGTCGGGTCTTCGCGGTAATCATAGGAATGCTGAAAGGCGCGGCCGGCTAAATTGAGGCCTTTGGTCAGTTCGCGTCGGCCGATGATGAAGGAGGCATTGCCGGCCAACCCCCACTCAGGCCGCACTTGACTCCAGTCTGCGCTGCGCTCGCGCACATACGCCTGGGCGTGCGCAAGCGGCGAGGTCTCTTTTACTTCAGGAAACCGGCTGCAACGTTCCTGACTGGTGAGCTGGCCGGCCTCGCGAAGATCGTCCAGCAGTCGAGCCACATCTTTTCGATGGGTCGGCGGCACGTCTTCGAGATCGAACAGGTGCACGTCATCCGTGGTGGTATCAACCTGGCCGGCGAGAAAATGAGTGTCCGAAGGGATCTCGATGCCGCTCTTCGCCAGCCGCTCCCTAACTTTTTGATTATTCGCGATCATGGCCAGTACGCGTGCGTTGGGTTTGCCCTCGTTGCCCCCGCAGGCCCCGCAATCCAGCGCCGATTCAAATGGGTTATTTTCAGACGTACTGCCGTGCGCACAGAACAGGACGATCCGGGCGAAGTTCCGTACCAGCCCCATCATGCGAAGCGCCGTTTCAACCGTGACGACCTGCTCGTCGAGCGTGAACCCGGCGCGCGTGATCCGTTCCTTTCGCCACGAGATCGATCGCTGATCGATACGGTACCGGCTGCGCAGAGTCCCTACAAACACCGTGAGATCGCCTGCGGACAGTGCGAGTTCCTGGGCGGCGCTCATCAGAGACACCTCCATGTCTCCTTGCCCATTCAACGCGTAGCGCCGTAATGCCTCAATAAAATCTGCGGAAATTCGGGAACCACGAACACCCAACTCATCGCGCAACGCTTTTCTGATGGCGGCGCGCTGTTCGGCCACCAACATCTCCTGGATGTCGATGGGTGACAGTTTATCGACCGTGAGGCTCGTGGCGATGGGAGGGACGAAAAGGCGTTGTATCAACCCAGTGAAACGCCGGTACAGGCGCGGCCATGCAGTTTTTCCGACGATGGGAAGACCATAGAACCATCCCAGCGATTCCACCATGACATATTGCGTGATCACATTCTCCTTCAAATCGTGCAATAGCGTGTGTCCCGCATGAAGGAGTTTCGTGCGCGAGGTATGTTTCAACACCATGTGGTCGAGATAACTGCGGGGCACCTCGCGTACTTCGTTGCGAGCCCGCATGATCACCGGAAACTGTTCGGTGTCATGCTCCTTGCCCCAGGCGCGATACCGAATCAGGGCGGCGAAAAATCCGCCGAATCCGTACGTCTCATTGTCGCCCGTCGATTCGAGATGACGTCGAAAAGGTCCCGAGCGCACGTCGATACAGAAGACCGATTGCGAGTCCGGCCGCACCGAAGGAGAACTGTTGGGACGCGCCGTCGTGCCGGTAGACGCCGTCCGCATCAGCATGCCTAACAATTGTTCCTGGTATCCGGCTTCAAACGATTTCAGCCAGACCGGGCCATGGTCCGATTCAGGGAACGCCTCCATCCATGAGACCAGCGTGGCGAGATCGTTCGGACCGCCATCGAGCAACACGGTGGGGACGATGTCCAACGCCTGGGCCAGCCTGACCAGGCGGCGGGCCGCTGCAAGACGCAAGGATCGGTCGCGCTGGGGTCCCGTGTCGAGGTGCACGCGATCGGCTAATGCCTTCCATCCGTGACCTCTATTTCGCGAGAGTCGCTCAACCTGCTCGGCATAGGCAGCCGGCAGGCGTCCGGCCACCTGTTCCTTCCGCAAACAGTATGCATGCGGATGGTCCTGCATGTACGCCGAGATGGAAACAAAGTCTCCCTTGATGCCCAGCTCCTCATGGCAGGTCTGTTGGACCAGTTCACGGACATACCAGAGACGGACAGCCAGAAACTTGACTAGACTGATGGGGTACGCCTGCTGCCAGGCATAATTCTGCTGCTCCGCACGCCATTTGATGAATCCAGCCCAGCCGGGAAGGGCCGTCAATTGGAGCGCCAGATAGTCCTGCCGAAGGTCATTAGGAACCCCGAGAATCGCCAGGCTCTCCAACACGGCATCTTCGGGATGTTCAGGCAGTTCGGTAATCTTACGTCGACTCTCCTTAATGCCGCACGGAGACCACTCCCGGGCCGCGAGGGACTTCCAAGCTGCATAGAAGCCCTGCTTCCGTCCCGGCATAGGCCAGGTAGCATGGCCTTCATCCAAGAACGCTTCACACCATTTGATCAGTTCGTTGTTGACCCGTGTGACGATTTGCGTGCCGAGCGTACAGTCGCACCAGTTCGAGAGGTTGATATAACGCCCCAACGCCTCCGTGTCCTCCCGTACGGCGGTCGCAATCAGATGCTCCATTGTCGGAGCCCTCAGAACCGGAGAAAGGTGATCGGCTAAGGTGGCGATCAATTCTTCGGTCGATCTCTGATCCAACAAGGCATCGAATGGCTCGTCCGCAGCCGCGCAGAGTCCGTGCGTGAGACAGGCCCGCAGAACCTCCCGGTGCGCGATGCGGCATGGGCCAACGATGATAGAGTCTTCACGAACCAGCGGCCGTAAGGCCTCATCCACATGACGGAGCAGTATTCTGCCGGAACGCAGGTACCCGCGATAGGTCTCGCCGGAGAGATAGCCCTGCCCACCGAGGAACCTCCGACCGCGCCGGACGGTCTCGTCAAAATGCAGATATTCCAGACTATGGAACGGATTGTGATGCACGAAGGTACGCATGGGCCAGTACCGCCCGATGACTTCGCCGGCCAGGCGGACGATGCCGCGCAGCTCCATGCGCCGCGTCTCAAGCGTTTCAAGATCGAAGGTGGGTGTTACTTGTTCCATGCGCGGAACTCCATCACGGCCGTTCGCTGATCGGTGCCCGGCTCATGTCCCTTGACGTCGAACAGGCGGGTGGGCATCACGCCCAATGCGACTAACAGCACGAGTACGATGGCGAGCGAAGTCAGCTCGGCTTCACCCAGATCCTCATGCCGCCGCTCCGTTTGGCACCGTCCAAACAACAGTCCTTGCACGAGGTCGAAGAGATACCAGGAGGCGCTGAGCCAGGCGATGATGATGACTATCAGCCCGCCGGTCCACGTGAATGTCGGAGCGAGCAGTAGGCCCATGAAACCGGAAAAGACTCCGAACGGCGGCAAACCTATGGCGGCGAACGCCAACAATGACACGGCAATGGCGAATCGAGGCATGGGTTCAGCCAGACCGCTTAATGCCCGCAAACCAATCTCACCATAACGAGCCCGCAGCATATACCAGGCGATGAGCAATCCACTCGTAGCCAGGCTGACGGCGCTCAGGTACACGACGGTCTGGGGCCCCGCGTCCCGCATAATGACCAGCGCCCACCAAAGAATGGACAAGAATGCCAGGCTGCCGTAGGCCACGACCGATGCCGCACGGGATTGCACCAATGCCTTTAATGAGCCGTAGAGCGTTCCGAGTAGAGCCAGGACTCCTACCGCTTCAGTGAGCGCATCCTGAGACAGAGGGAGCACCGCCGTGAGCCCATGGAATCCAATGACAGGCAGGAGCAGCGCGAGAAACGACGGGAGGTTTCCCGGCAATCCGGTGAGCGCGGAGGTATAGCCTTTATGGAAAGGAACGAGTGGAAACGCGACGGCGCAGGCGACGGTGAAGGCGACGACAGAAACGCTGGGCACTCCGATCAGCGCGACACCGACACTGATCACTCCAAGGCCGAGCGTGCCGATTCCCCACCAGGCGTCGGACCCACTACGGGCTCGATAATGAAAGAGGATCAGCCCGACGACGGCCAGAAGCAGAAGGAAGCAGACCAGCGATACTGCCGTCGCGGAAGCCAAGGCTCCGAATCCCAATCCAGTCAGAAGCAGCGTCAGAAGCCAAGCAGGCGCATTCCCGGCGTGTAACGGCTGTCCCAGCAACGTGACAAAGGCCATAACCGGAAGGAGCGAGAGCAGGAACACTCCTCCGGAGTGTGCGGGTAATGCGCCTGCTGCCCACACAATGGTGCCGAGGCTGACCACTGAGGCTATTAGGAGCCAGATCTTGAGCGGCTGAAGGCTACGCCACATGAACAACCCAAACAGAGCGGTCAGAATCGGAACCGCAATGAGCACGAGGGGCGCGGTGCTTTGTGCGGTCACGACGTCCTCCCGAACATCACTTTGTCGAGACGTGTGGCGACCTGCGTCACGGCTTGTCCTAATTTGGCATAGACGGCATCGAGATAGAGACGATTCATGAACAGCACGTACAGGTCGGCATGTACCTTCTCCATCCACGGAGGCATGTACATGCGGTGACCTCGCGCGCGGGCGTACAGGTAAGACCAGCCCAGTATGATGAGCAGGGTTGTGATCGCGACCAGGCCATCGAAGAGAGGCCCGGGAAGCGCGGCCGCTCGAAAATAAGAGGCCGCCTCTTCTCGATCCGGGTACAGAAACGCCGTGAAGCGTTCGGCCGCGAAGAGATAGGTAAAGACGACGACGAGCAGTGTCAGGAGCATGGCCACCGACACCTTCCACGAGGCGACGGCGCGTAATCGGGTGAGTGTCAGAATCGCCTGCGAGGATGTCACCCAGATGAAGAACAGGAAGATCACCGCGCCTTGCGAATCGCGAATCGGGATTTGCAAAACGCCATGGGCCACAAGCAGAATCACGAGCGGCATCAGTAACGTCGTGAAAAATCCGGTCGACCAGGCGAGCCGTGAGAAGTGCACCTTTTCGGTCGCCTCACCCGTGGGAGGAAACGCCGGCTCCTGCCGAGCTTTATGAATGACGTTGCCGCAGTTCAGGAACATCGTCGCCTTGAAGAGCCCGTGCGCGATCAGATGGAAGACCGCCAGTGCGAAGGCTCCTAAGCCGCATTCCATAATCATGTAGCCCATCTGGCCGATCGTGGAGAAGCCCAGCGTCTTCTTGATATCGTTTTGGGTCAGCATCATCGATGCGCCGAGGACAGCCGTGAGCATGCCGATTATGAACGCGACGTGCAGCGTGGTGGAGCTCAATCCGTACAACGGAGCGAGCCGGTTCATCAAGAAGCCGCCCGCATTGATAATGCCGGCATGGAGGAGCGCAGTGATCGGAGTCGGCGCGTAGAGGAAGCTCGGCAGCCAAAGATGAAGGGGAACCTGTGCCGACTTGCTCATGGCCCCGATGAAAATGAGGAGCGTCACCGCCGTCACTCCGTTCATCTCCACTCCGGGAAGGAGCGAAAGCGTGATAGGCGTCTCGGCGGCTCGGGCGAATAGTTCCTGAAACTCGATGGTTCCATATAATGAATGGGCGAGGACAATCCCAGCGAGAAAAGCCACATCGCCGATGCGCAGGAACGTAAAGGTTCTAAACGCCCCTTGAAGCGTGGCGACATGGGTCAAATTGTGAGCGAGTAAGGAAAGCAGATAGCTCAGGAGTTGCCAAAATACAAACAGCATGATCAGATTGGCGCTGGCCACCATGCACAGAAGCACGAAGGTGGTGAACCCGATGAGCGCAAGAAACCGGCGATAGCCCGGTTCCTGATACATGTAATTGATGGAGTAGCGATAGATGATGGTCCCGACTGTAGATATCAGGACCATCATCACCGCGCTGAGCCGGTCGATGTGAAAGCCCAACGGCAGTGCGAGATTTGAGACGGAGGAGGGATCGTAGAGCCGGACGGTGATAGGCCCTTCCGACACTACGAGCCTCAACATTAAGAGGGATCCGGCGAACGCCGCCATCAGAGGGAGAACACTTACTTTTATTCGTTGATCTTGCGTTCCGGATTCGCCCATCAAAACGGTCATCGCCGTCAGGAGCGGCATGAGAGGAGCCAGAATCGCAAGCGACATGGTGAAGGTCATCATATTTCGTACTCAAACTTCGTCCGCGCGCCTCGCGAGCGTCGGAAAATCAAAAAGCCAACCGCTCTCATGACGAGAGAATCCGGTTGGCTTGTACTGTGACCAGGTCCGATGAGAACCGGCCACCCTACCGCCTCTGTTCGCTCGACGTCGACGGTCCCGCTTGTCCCTTCCGGCTATCGGAGACAGGGAGCACCATCGCACGATGCACGGCCCCTTATCTCTTATCCGCCTCAAAGGAGTCAAGGTGCCGGGCACATTATTTGAACGACACTAGGTCTCTAGGCCTACAGAATTCGGTATTCCGACCCAACGAGGAGCTTCGCTTTTTGGCATTGATATGAGAGCTCGGGTGGCGGAAGGCGCCGTTCAGCAGCCGGCACAGTGGCCGAACGGCACGCTCGGATGGTCGGCCCTATGCGCGCGGGTCATGGTCTTCGAGATACTCGTACAAGGGTACTTTCTCGCGCTCGGAACGGAGGAGTTTTGCGGGCCAGGATTATGGGATGGGGGATCGAACGATGGGAAACAACCCACCGTCTCCAAACTGAGCATCGCCACAATATGGTCGCGCCGATCACGGATGCCCGAGCATACACCCCGCTTTCCATATATTTGGTCAGAATATAGGGCGGTTCTTCATTGACAAAGGTTACGAATCGCAACGTGCGGCTCAGCCGACTGCCGCCGAACGCACGAGCGAGGGCCGAGAGCCACTATACCAGCGGCGTTGCGGGTCACGGCTATCCATTGACGACCACGCCGCCGTTCGGATGTAGGATC